>CBIHQA010000443.1:0-3872 GCA_966211475.1 uncultured Neisseriales bacterium | reverse complement strand
ATTGACATCAACCGCCGCATGAAATACGTCCACCCGAACCAACCGTAAAGAACCCACCATCCACCATGGACCGCCTCGAAGCAATGGCCCTGCTCCTCGCCGCCGTCGAGCACGGAAGCCTTTCCGCAGCGGCACGCGCCCGGAAGATTCCGGTCTCCACGCTGACCCGCAAGGTCACCGACCTGGAAGCATTCCTGGGTCTCCGGCTGCTGGTCCGCACCACGCGGAAACTGACGCTGACCGACGCGGGGACTGCCTATGTCGCCGCCGCGCGCGAGATCCTGGAGCGGGTTAGCGAACAGGAGCGCGAGGCGACCGGTGAACATGCTTCGCCGCGTGGGGAACTGGTGGTGGCGACGCCGGTGCAGTTCGGGCGTCTGCATGTGTTGCCGGTGATCAGCGAATTTCTGGCCTTGTACCCGGAGATCCGGGTTCGCTTGCTGCAATCCGACCGCAATGTGGATTTGATCGATGCGCATGCCGACCTCGCGGTGCGGGTGGCGCCCTTGCCGGACAGCAGTCTGATCGCGACGCGGGTCGGCGCGCTGCGGGTGGTGCTGGCGGCCAGTCCTTCGCTGCTGGCGGCGCACGGGACGCCACGGGTGTCGGAGGATTTGCTGAAGATGCCGTGCGTGGTCTTTAACAGCCCTTCTCTGTCGCCGTGGCGGTTTCGTTCGCCGAGCGGTGATGGCATCACGACCCTGGATGTGGAGCCGAGGCTTCATGTTTCGGCGCCGGATGCGGCGGCCGATGCGGCAATCGCCGGAGTCGGCGTCACCATGCTGCTGGAACACGACGTGGACGAAGCCGTGCGTGCAGGCCGCCTGGTCATCGTGTTGCCGGAGTACGAGGTGGAGCCGATTCCGGTACACCTGCTGCACATGTCCAGGAACCTGATGCCGCTCAAGCTCCGCTGCTTCCTCGACTTTGCCGCGCCGAAGCTTCGGGCGGCGTTGGGGCATTTCGGGAAGACCGGCCGCGCAACGGGCGCCAGATAGCACGACGCCCTCGCTGGAGGCTCTCCAACGAGGGCGTCGATTTCAATCCGGCTCACCGCTCACCCATCCGCTTGGGGGCTGAGCCCTTCGACTTCGCTCAGGGCGAACGGTAGTGAGCGGGCCGTTCTCAGAACGCGGTCAGCCCACCATCGACGACCAGCTCCGTCCCGGTGACATACGACGCGTCATCGCTGGCCAGGTACAGCACGGCCCGCGCGAGTTCGACCGGGTCGCCGAAGCGCTTGAGCGCGACCGCGTCCTGGAGGCCCGCCGCGATGGCCGACAGTTGCTCCTCCGGCAGGCCGATCTTGCTGTAGAACGGCGTGGCGATGGCGCCGGGGCTGACCGCGTTGACGCGGATGCCACGCGGGGCGAGTTCCGCGCCGAGCGTGCGCACCAGCGACCGCGCCGCGGCCTTGGTGGCGGCCAGCACCGACAAGCCGGGCCTGCCCACCTCGTTCAGGAACGAGGTCGTCACCACGATGCTGCCGCCCTGCCGGATGTGGGGCGCCGTCTTCTGGATGGTGAAGAAGGTGCCGGCGAAGTTCAGCGCCACGTTGTGCTGGAAGTATTCCGGCGTGACAGCTTCCAGCGGCGCGACGGTGCTCGCACCAGCGTTGGCGAAGACCACGTCGAGATGACCGAATCTGGCGACGGTTTGTTGGACGGCATGCTCGATGTCATCGACCTTGCGCAGGTCCGCCGAGACGAGCAGCACGTCGTCCCCCAGCTCCTTGCCCGCCGCCGCCAGCCGCTCGGCATTGGAGCCGACGATGGCGACCTGCGCGCCCTCGGCCCGGAACAGGCGTGCGCTCTCCAGACCGATGCCTGATGTTCCGCCCGTGACGAAAACGACCTTGTTCTTCAACTTCACAGCAACCTCCTAATGAGATGAGACACCAACGAAGCGACGCCCTCCGATGCCGGGGCGGCCAATGCACGCCCGGCCATTCCGTGTTTGCAGGGGCATCGCATGGAGGGAATTCTGGTGCTCACCGTCTGATAGGAGAATCCGTCAATCAATGGAAACATCTAACCGGAAATCGGTTAGATGCTCGCGGCGGTGAAACCGGCCGCTGCGTCGAGATGGCGCATCCCACGCCATGTGGCAGGTCCATTTCGTGTCCCGACCGGAAGCGAAATGACCGCTTTCTTGGCGGTCAGCGGGCGGATGATCTACTGTCCCTGCACAAGGAGAAGCGCATGAAAACACCGGATACCACCGACAGCCCGCCGGCCTCCACGCTGATCGACCAACGCATCGCCGAACTCAACGACTGGCGCGGCGAGACCCTGGGCCGGATGCGACAGCTCATCCATGAGGCCGACCCGGACGTCGTGGAGGAATGGAAGTGGATGGGCACGCCCGTCTGGTCGCACGACGGCATCCTCTGCACCGGTGAATCCTACAAATCGGTGGTTAAGCTGACCTTCGCCAAGGGGGCGTCGCTGGACGACCCGGCCAAACTCTTCAATTCCAGCCTGGATGGGAACGTGCGGCGGGCGATGGATATCCGCGAGGGGGAGAAGGTCGATGCGGAGGCGTTCAAGACGCTGATCCGTGCTGCCATCGCGCTCAATTCGGCGACGCGACAGGCGAAGAAGAAGCGGACGAAGTGAGCCGCATTGGACAATAAGGCCGCGCGTGAGCCAAGTGTGGTGTTGGGGTTCGCAAGCTCACCCCAACCTACGGGTTGGGCGACGGTCATGTGGAAACAGGCAGGCTTTTGACAAGACCGTCGTCATATTTGATGATGGACATTCGCTTACTCCACTGATACCGCCATGACGCGCCTGTCGCACCTGCTTGTCTCTGCAATCCTCTTCGTTGCCGCATCCCACAGTCTTGCCGCCACTCCGGCATCAACGCCAGAGGAGATGTCGTTGAAGTTCCAGGACACCAAACCCCTGCCTGGCGATGCGGGATACGTTCAGTTCGTCGGCTACCAGGACACGCGCTGTCCTTCGAACGTCTATTGCGCGGTGGCCGGCGAGGCGCGCGTGTTTCTTTGGGTCATCGGGCGGAACGGACGGGGGTCGGTGGTGGCCCTCCCCTGGTCTGGCGGCTCGGTTGAATGGCGTCGGGCCGTGCGGGCGGGCGAGCATGACTATTTGCTGATGAGCCTGGAACCTCGCCCGGTAATGGGTACGCAGACCAATCCGCTGGAGTACAAGGCGGTGATCGCGTTTCGTCCTCACCGGTAAACAGTCCATGTCACAGATCCATTTCATCGAGGGCCCCGTCGGGGCCGGCAAGTCCACCTATGCCAAGGCCCTCGCTGCCGCAGGCGGTTTTACGCACATTGCGCTGGATGAATGGTTCGCGCGGCTGTTCAGCCCGGACCGCCCGCAGGAGAACCTGATCCAGTGGTATCTGGAGCGAAAGGACAGGCTACTCGCACTGATACTCGACCATGCGCGCGCGATCCTCGCCACGGGCAACGATGTGGCGCTTGAGCTTGGTCTGATTCAGCGCGCAGCGCGACTGGCGGTGCTCCAGGCACTCCAGCAGGAGGGGGTTCCCTTCTGCGTTCACGTGCTGGATGCACCGCTGGAGATCCGGCGTGAACGGGTCAAGCGGCGGAACGTCGAGCAGGGAGAAACGTTTTCGATGGTCGTTCCCGACCACATCTTTGAAATGGCTAGCTCGATGTGGGAGGCTCCGGATGACCTGGAGCGTGAGGAATACGACTTCGTCTTTCCCTCCGTCACCGACGAAGGGTGACGCGATAGGGGAACAGGCCCTGGCGACATATTGTCGGTTCAGTCTGGCAGCAACCAGACAATAGAACCTCTTTGGCAACCTGGCGTTGGTCTGACACCAACCTTCCTGTGGAGACCGTTACCGCAATGGCCCTCTCCGAAATCGAACTA
>CBIHQA010000442.1:0-3881 GCA_966211475.1 uncultured Neisseriales bacterium | reverse complement strand
GCAAGATCCGATCAAGTTCAAACGTTAGAAAGAACGAGGAGAAGGAAGACATGGAAACTCAACGCGTTCACCCGGTTGATGAAAGGCTGCCGCTGGCACGCCTGTTCATCCTGGGCCTGCAGCATGTGCTGGTGATGTACGGCGGCGCCGTGGCGGTGCCGCTGATCGTGGGCGGTGCGCTGCACCTGTCCAAGGACATGATCACCCTGCTGATCAATGCCGACCTGTTCGCCTGCGGCATCATCACCCTGATCCAGTGCGTCGGCTTCTGGAAGTTCGGCGTGAAACTGCCGGTGATGATGGGCGTGACCTTCACCGCCGTCGGCCCAACCATCGCGATCGGCGCCAATCCGGAACTCGGCCTCGCTGGCATCTACGGCGCCGGCATCGCCTCCGGCGTGATCGGCATCCTGGCGGCGCCGATCATGGGCCGGCTGATGCGCTTCTTCCCGCCGGTGGTGACCGGCACGGTGATCACGCTGATCGGCGTGACGCTGGTCGGCGTGGGCGTGAACTGGGCCGCCGGCGACTACGGCAACCCGAACTTCGGCGATCCGCTGTACCTGTCGGTGTCGCTGCTGGTCTTGGTGTCCATCCTGATGATCACCAAGTTCACTCGTGGCTTCATCCAGAACATCGCGGTGATGCTGGGCGTGGGCATCGGCTTCGCGGTGGCGTTCGCCCTGGGCAAGGTGCATTTCGACGGCATGGAGCACGTGAAGTGGTTCGCCTTCGTCACGCCCTTCCAGTTCGGCCTGCCGAAGTTCGAGCCGATCTCGATTGCCACCATGACGCTGGTGATGCTGGTGACCTTCGTGGAATCGACCGGCATGTTCATCGCGCTGGGCGACATCACCGGCAAGACCATAGACCGCGACACGCTGGTGCGCGGCCTGCGCTGCGACGGCCTGGGCGCCGTGGTCGGCGGTATCTTCAACACCTTCCCATACACCTCGTTCTCCGAGAACGTCGGCCTGGTGGGCATTACCGGCGTGCGCAGCCGCTGGGTCTGCGCGATGGGCGGCGGCATTCTGCTGACGCTGGCGCTGATCCCGAAGATGGCCTTCCTGGTGGCTTCGATCCCGGCCTTCGTGCTGGGCGGCGCGGGCATCGTGATGTTCGGCATGGTGGCCTCGGCCGGCATCAAGGTGTTGTCCAACGTGGACTTCAAGACCAATCACAACAACCTGTATATTGTTGCGATCAGCGTCGGCTTCGGCATGATCCCCATGGTGGCCCCGCAGTTCTTCAGCCACTTCCCGGCCGGCCTGAAGCCCATCCTGGACAGCGGCATTCTGCTGGCCACCGTCTCGGCGGTCGGGCTGAACGCCTTCTTCAACGGCGTCGGCGCCAAGCAGGAAGAACCGTCCGGCGACATGGCCGCCGCCCAGCCCTTCAGCAACATGGCACTGGTCGGCCCGGATGACATCCCGGTGTAAGAAGAGCTTGTGAAAAAATTCGTAGCGAGCTTTGCATGGCCATTCGACTAAGCGTTCAAAGAGCGAACGCCAAGTCGCTGGTCAGCGGCCCGAGCTTGGTCCGAGAAGCGCAGCCGTACTAGGGTACGGTGAGCATCGCAGGGGCAAGATCGGGCTGCGCAGTAGAATTTTTCACAAGCTCCGCTGATTGGGGCGGAACCCTCACCGGTTCTTAGCCGCCCCAAGCCCTCCGAACCGGTGAATGCTCAGCGGTAGGCAACACGCAAGCCCATCCGGCTTGCGTGTCGCAGTTTGAACGGCGGCATCTTCCTCTCGCCGCCAGCCGCAGGACAGGAACCCACCGTACCCCCATGGAAAAGACCCTACTCATCCGCAATGCCCGCGTGCTCGTCACCATGGACGACGCCCGCCGGGAAATCGAAGACGGCGCGCTGTTCGTGCGCGGCAACCGCATTGAACAGGTCGGTAGCAGCGCCGAGCTGCCGGACACGGCCGACACCATCCTCGACATGCGGGGGCATGTGGTACTGCCCGGCCTGGTGAATACCCACCACCACATGTACCAGAGCCTGACCCGCGTCATCCCCAAGGCGCAGGACGGCGAGCTGTTCAACTGGCTGACCCAGCTCTACCCGATCTGGGCGGGCCTGACACCCGAGATGATTGCGGTGTCCACCCAGGTGGCGATGGCGGAATTGATGCTGTCCGGCTGTACCACCTCGAGCGACCACCTGTACATCTACCCCAACGGTTGCCGGCTGGATGACAGCATCCATGCGGCCCGCGAGATCGGCATGCGTTTCCACGCCAGTCGCGGCAGCATGAGCGTCGGCCGCAGCCAGGGCGGCCTGCCGCCCGACAGCGTGGTGGAGTCCGAACCGGACATCCTGCGCGAGACCCAGCGGCTGATCGAGACCTACCACGATGCCGACCGCTATGCGATGACGCGGGTAGTGGTGGCGCCTTGCTCGCCGTTCTCGGTGAGCCGTGATCTGATGCGCGAATCCGCCGTGCTGGCCCGCCACTACGGCGTCAGCCTGCATACCCACCTGGCAGAGAACGTCAACGACATCGCCTACAGCCGCGAGAAGTTCGGCATGACGCCCGCCGAATACGCCGAGGACCTGGGCTGGGTCGGCCACGACGTGTGGCACGCCCACTGCGTGCAGCTGGACGAGCCGGGTATCCGCCTGTTCGGCCGCACCGGCACCGGCGTCGCCCACTGTCCGTGTTCCAACATGCGGCTGGCGTCTGGCATCGCGCCGGTGCGCCGGATGCGCGATGCCGGCGTACCGGTCGGCCTGGGCGTGGACGGCAGCGCGTCGAACGACGGTGCCCACATGCTGGGCGAAGCCCGCCAGGCGATGCTGCTGCAGCGGGTCGGTTTCGGCCCGGACGCGATGACCGCCCGCGAGGCACTGGAAATCGCCACCCGAGGCGGCGCCAAAGTGCTGAACCGGGACGACATCGGTGCCCTGGCGCCAGGCATGGCGGCCGACTTCGTCGCCTTCGACCTGGACCAGGTCGGCTTTGCCGGCGCCTGGCATGACCCGGTCGCCGCGCTGGTGTTCTGCACGCCGGGCAACGTCAGCCTGTCGGTCATCAACGGCCGCGTGGTGGTGCAGGATGGCCGGCTCACCACGCTGGAACTGGCGCCGCTGCTGCAACGACACAACCGGCTGGCACAACAACTGTTTGAAACGCGCAGCTAATGCAGCTGTCGCCGTCACCTCTAAATCCATTACCGCTTCTGGAGAGCGAGATGTCCGCACCCCATACCGTCGATCTATCCACCGCGCGGGTTGCCCCCCCTTACACGCTGGAAGACCTGTCCGCCATGGAGCAGGCCCAGTTCGTCGAGGCCGTCGGCCATGTCTTCGAGCATTCGCCCTGGGTGGCGGAACGTGCCTGGTCGTCCCGCCCCTTCGCGTCGCTGGATGCGCTGCACGCCACCATGGTCAGCGCGATGATGAGCGCGAGCCGCAACGAGCAGTTGGCCCTGGTCCGCGCTCACCCGGAATTGGCGGGCAAGGCGGCCGTGCGGGGTGAACTGACGGCGGAATCCACGGCAGAGCAGGCCGGTGCTGGACTCAATCAGTGCTCGCCGGAGGAGTTCGAGCGGCTGCAGTTCCTGAACGGGAGCTATGTGGAGAAGTTCGGCTTCCCCTTCATCCTGGCGGTGAAGGGCCGGACGCGGGCGGAAATCGTCGAGCTGTTCGAGCAGCGCGTGAGCAATGCCCCGGAAGTGGAGTTCGCCGAGAACCTGAAGCAGATCGGCCGGATTGCCACGCTGCGGCTGACGGACCTGATCCACGCGCATCCCTGAGGCGGTACTGTAGGTTGGGTTGAGCGCAGCGAAGCCCAACGTTTACCGCGGAAGCCTCGCTTGTTGGGCTTCGCTGCGCTCAACCCAACCTACAAAAACACTACCTACGTAGTACT
>CBIHQA010000441.1:0-3885 GCA_966211475.1 uncultured Neisseriales bacterium | reverse complement strand
ACTGTTCCGTCGGTGCGTCCTTCTGCGTTTCGAAGTAGCCGGTGCGCAGGTAGTTGCCCGTCGTCAGGTCGGTGTCGTGCTCGAGCTTTCCCTCCAGAGACGGTGAAAAGCGGTAACCCAGCTTCAGCCGCAAGCGGCCGATGAACTGCGCATACGATTCATTGGCTGCATCGGGCGTGCGTGAACTCACCGCCGTACCCTTGATGCTGCCGGCGATGCGCAGCCGGTTTTCCTCGGCCGCGGGCGGCGGCTCGGTGGGCGCGGGTCTCGACTCGGCGCTTCGATCGCGCTCCGGCACCGCCGGCTCCTTCGGCTTGGCCCCCGACTCCTTCGGCCTGGGCGGCGGATCGGCCTCGTCCGACTTGGGTCGCGGCATGCGCAGGTCGTCCAGGCGCAGCCAGTATCCCGGTGCCGCGGCAAGACAGTTCAAGCCGAGCGCGGCCTGCAGCGACAAGCCCAGCGCCAAGGTACGGGCACGACGCTTGTTAAACATGCCGGATCGCCTTCACCGGTTCGAGCCTGGAGGCACGGAATGCCGGATACAGGGACGCGACCAGGACCAGCAGCGGCACCAACAGCCCGGACAGCAGCAGAAACTCCACGTCGAACCTGGGATACAGGACATTGGTCACGCCCTCCACCGCCGTCGCGCCGTGGGCGCTCAGATTGATGCCCTTCGACATGTGCAGCCAGACCAGAACCCCTCCCAGCAGCAGGCCCAGCACGGTGCCCGCCACGCCGATGACGACGGCCTCCAGGGAAACCAGGCGCACGATCTTCTGCGGCAAGCTGCCGATCGCCAGCATGACGCCGAACTCGCGCGTGCGCTCCAGCACCGACATCAGAATCGTATTCATCACGAGCACGGAAACCATCAAGAGCACGATGCTCAGGATGGTCAGCAAGACCGCCTTGGCGACCACGCTGACTTTTTCCATGTCGGGCAGCAGCTCCTGCCAGGACAGGACTCTTTCATCCGGATGGTCGAGGACGAGAGAGGCCTTTTCCAAGGCAAGTGGCTGATGCTCGCGATCCTGCAGCCGCAAGGCGATGCTGGACACCTTGTCTCCCATGCCCAGCATTTTCTGCGCACTCTTCAGAGTGATATAGCCAAGCGACCGGTCGGGCCCATGGCTGCCCGTGTCGAATATGCCGGCGACCCGAAAAGCCTCGAAGACCAGTTCGCCCGACACATTGGCGGCGGTCACCACCACCTTTTCGCCCAGCCGGACCCCCAGCAGATCCGCCATCCTCTTGCCGATGAGGATGTCCCGGTCGTGCCCCGGCGCCAGGTAACTCCCCTGCCTGATCGCACGCGACAAGAACGTCACCCGTGACTCCTGCGCCGGATCGACGCCGATCAAGAGCATCGGCTCCGCCTGCAAGGAAGTGCCCGCGCTGGCCGTGGTTTCCAGCCGGGGGCTGGCTGCCGCGATGTCGGGTAGGTCCCGGAGTTCCCGCAACAAGCGGTTCCCGTCGTCCAGGGCGAATTTCAGGTCCCTGTCGGTCCTGAAGTCCTTGTGCTGGATCTGCGCGTCCCCGGTCAGCAGCCCAGTGGAATTTTCGATGATCTGAGAAAAATAGCCCTTGCCCAGGCTGGACAAGAAGACCAGGGCGGCCATGCCGAAGGTCACCGCAAAGGTGGTCAGGCCAGCGCGCAGCGGGTGGCGCCCCAGGCTTCGAAGGGCCAGGGTCAGAGGAAGCAAACGAGCCGGGGACCAGCCGGCCAGACGTGATTGCAAGCGCGCGGCGCCTTGGCCGAGCAGACCTCGCATCGCCTGGACCGGCTGCCTGCGGGCCGTCTGCCATGCCGGGTAGGCGGTTGCCAGCGCGGTCACCGACAACACGACGCCCGCCAGCAGCCAGAACCGATACCAGGCGAGATGCGGATAGACGATTTCCGTCGTCTTGACACCCTGGCTCTGAATGCTCTGCATCGCCTGGGACGAGGCGCCCATCTTGATGCCCACGGTGGAAAAATAGGCGATGGGCACGTAGGCCAGGAAAAGGCCTATGCACAGGCCGAGGGCGGCGATCAACAGGCCTTCATAGACAACCACCCGGAACACCTGGAACGGCGAGGTCCCGATGGCCATCATCACACCGAATTCCCGCACCCGGTCGATGGTGGACATCAGGACGGTATTGGCGATGCCTATGGCCACGATGGCCATCAGCACAACCATGATCAGGTTCGCCATGCCGTCATGGAAGGAGATGAACTGATCCACGCTGGGCAGCAGCTGCTTCCAGTTCAAGACCTCGAAGCGCTCGCCCAGTTGGCTGGCCAGGCGCGGAGCCAGGGACATCGACCGCTCGTGGTCATCCAGCCTGACGGCCACCGTCGTCAGTTCTCCCTGCGCGGCATACAAGGCGTCGGCATCGCTCAGGGTGATGAAGGCCTGCATGCTGTCGGCCGCCTCGTTCTGCGTATCGAAGATGCCGCAGACCCGGTAGCGCGCCGAACCGAAGGCCCCGCGCAGGCCCTGGGTGATGACGGCCAGGGAATCCCCCACGCCGATCTTCAGGGACTTGGCCAGGGCGTGGCCGATCAGGATGTCCCCCTGGCGGCCGGCCTCCAGCGGCTGCCCGCTCGACAGCTGCTCGTGCAGCCGGGTCACGGCACGCTCCTGCCCGGGGTCGATACCCACCAGCATGACGCCGCGCGAATTGGTTTCCGAGCTGATCAAGGCCCGGCCCGCCAGGCGCGGCGCCGTCGCCATGACGCCGGGGATTCGTTCCAGCTGCAAGGCGGCGAGGTCCTGTGCCCGGAACGTCAGGTCCAGGCTCGGATCCCTGTCATAGCCACGCTGGTGGATCTGCAGATGCCCGGTGAAATAGCCGCTCTGGTCGCGGATCATCTTCAGACCGTTGCCGTCGAAGATCGACCAGGCCAGCATCAGCGCCACGACGCCCACCACCATGGCGAGCAGCGTCAGCGAGGTGCGGCGTGGATTGCGCCGGATGTTGCGCCAGGCCAGATTAACAAGTCGCATGGGCGGAGTCCTCGATGACCTTGCCGTCCTTGAGGCGGACCAGGTGCTCTGCATGCCGCATGACCATCTGGTCGTGCGTGGAGAAGACGAAGGTCATTCCCTGGCTGCGGTTCAGCTCGAGCATGGTCTCCAGCAGGGCCTCGCCGGTCGCCGAATCCAGGTTGGCCGTCGGCTCGTCGGCGAGCACCAGCAAGGGCTTGCCGACGATGGCGCGTGCGATGGCGACCCGTTGCTGTTGGCCGCCCGACAGTTCCGAGGGCCGGCGGTGCTGGCATCCGTCCAGGCCCAGTTGCTTCAAGGCCTGGTCCGCGCGCTCGCGCCGTTCGGCGGCAGGCACGTTCTGCAGCAGCAGCACGTACTCGACGTTTTCCAGTGCCGTGAGCACCGGCAGCAGGCTGAAGTCCTGGAAGATGAACCCTATTTTCTTCAGGCGGATCCCGGCCAACGACGAAGGCGGCTGGGCGGCCAGATCCACCCCGCCGACCCGCAGGCGCCCGGAGGTGGGCTTGTCCAGCGCTCCGATGAGGTTCAGCAGCGTGCTCTTGCCCGAACCAGAAGGGCCGACCAGCGCCGCGAACTCACCGCGCCGGATGCTCAGGTCGACGCCGTCCAGGGCCTTCACGGAAACCGGGCCTTGCTGATACAGCTTGCTCAAGTTCTCGGCCTGCACCAAAGTCGAATCGTCCATGGGCTCAGTCCTTCCGCGTCAGATTGCGCAACGAAAATATTTCCGGATTCACCGGCTTGTCATAAACAACCGATTTAATGATGACTGTCGTGTGCTTTCCGGGCTTGTTCACGGGCTGGATGTTCCAGTGAGTCGGCATCTTGCGTCCGTCCATCACCCGGATTTCAGAGAATCGCATCATCCGCAGCAGTTCGCCCCGCT
>CBIHQA010000440.1:0-3893 GCA_966211475.1 uncultured Neisseriales bacterium | reverse complement strand
GCATCCAGCATCCGGCAGGAGTAGCCCCACTCGTTGTCGTACCAGGCGGAGACCTTCAGCAGGTTGCCGTCGACCACCTTGGTCAGCGTCGAATCGAAGATCGACGAGGCTGGCATGTGGTTGAAGTCGACGGAGACCAGCGGTTCGTCGTTGTATTGCAGGATGCCCTTGAGCGGGCCATGGGCCGCTTCGAACATCAGGGCGTTAATTTCGTCCTTGGTCACGTTGCGCTTCATCACCACCGACAGGTCCACCAGGGACACGTTGATAGTCGGTACGCGCACCGAGAAGCCGTCCAGGCGGCCGGCCAGTTCCGGCAGCACCAGGCCGACCGCGGCGGCGGCACCGGTCTTGGTCGGGATCATGCTCTGGGTGGCGGAGCGGGCGCGGCGCAGGTCCTTGTGGCGCACGTCGGTCAGCACTTGGTCGTTGGTGTAGGCGTGGATGGTGGTCATCACGCCCTTTTCGATACCGACGGCTTCATGCAGCACCTTGGCGACCGGGGCCAGGCAGTTGGTGGTGCAAGAGGCGTTGGACACCACGGTGTGTTCCGGGCGCAGCACGTGTTCATTGACGCCGCAGACGATGGTGGCGTCCACGTCCTTGTCGCCGGGAGCGGAGATCAGCACCTTCTTGGCGCCGGCTTGCAGGTGCACGCTGGCCTTGGCCTTGCTGGTGAAGGCACCGGTGCATTCCAGCACCACGTCGACGTCCAGTTCCTTCCACGGCAGTTCGCCCGGGTTGCGGGTGGAGAAGAAGCGGATGTTTTCGTCGTTGATCCGCATCCAGTTGCCGTCGGCCTCTGCCTTCACCTCGAAGGGGAAGCGGCCGTGCACCGTGTCGTAGCGGGTCAGGTGCACGTTGGTGGCGAGGTCGCCGGATGCGTTGATGGCGACCACCTTGAATTCGCTGCGACGGTTGGTCTCGTACAGCGCGCGCAGCACGTTGCGGCCGATGCGGCCGTAGCCGTTGATGGCGATGCGGATCATGGGAGGAAAGCTCCTACAACTTCGGGTTCACGAGTGGATGATCGACCACCTGGCCGCAGGCATTGGGGGGCGCGGCCAGGGTGGTCGGGATGCAGCAATGGTCCGCCCTGGGGGAGGCGTGCAACCTGCGTGGGGGCGCGGGCTGCGTGACCGGATCAAACGTTTTCATGCGGGCTTGGAGCTGGCCGGCTCAGTGCACCAGCGCCTGTGCCTTCTCAGCCACCGCCTCCGCGGTGATGCCGAAATGCTTGTACAGCGCGCCGGCCGGGGCCGATTCGCCGAAGGTGTCGATACCGACCACCGCGCCATGCAGGCCCACGTACTTGCGCCAGTAGTCGGTCACGCCGGCTTCCACCGCGACACGCGGCACGTGTGGCGGCAGCACTTCCGACTGGTAAGCCGCGTCCTGACGGTCGAACAAGTGGGTCGACGGCATCGACACCACGCGGGCATGAATGCCTTGCTCGGCCAGCAGCGCGTGCGCCTTGATGGCCAGGTCGACTTCCGAGCCGGTGGCGATCAGCACCACCTTCAGCTCGCCGGCTTCGCGCTTGAGCACGTAACCGCCACGGCGGATATCGGACACTTGTTGCGCAGTCCGGTTCTGGAAGGCGAGATTTTGACGCGACAGGATCAGGCTGGTCGGGGTGTTGCGATGCTCAATCGCGACTTGCCAGGCCACCATGGTCTCGGTGGTGTCGCAGGGGCGCCAGACGTCCATGTTCGGCACCAGGCGCAGCGTGGCGGTCTGCTCGACCGGCTGGTGGGTCGGGCCGTCTTCGCCCAGGCCGATCGAATCGTGGGTGAACACGTAGATCGGGTTGAGCTTCATCAGCGCGGCCATGCGCAGCGCGTTGCGGGCGTATTCCGAGAACATCAGGAAGGTGCCGCCGAATGCGCGGTAGCCGCCGTGCAGGATCAGGCCGTTCATGATGGCGGCCATGCCGAATTCGCGTACGCCGTAGTACAGGTAGTTGCCGCCTTCATTGCGCGACACGCCTTGTGCACCCTTCCACAGCGTCAGGTTGGAGCCGGCCAGGTCGGCCGAGCCGCCGACCAGTTCCGGTAGTTGCGGCGCGAAGGCCTGGATGGCGTTCTGGCTGGCCTTGCGGGTGGCGATGGTCTCGGCCTTGTCGATGGTCGCCTGCAGCTGGGCGGCGGCGTAGTCGGCGAAGTCTTCCGGCAGCTTGCCGTGCACGCGGCGCTCGAATTCGGCAGCTTCTTCCGGGTGGGCCTTGCGGTAGTCCTCGAACAGTGCGTTCCACTCGCCTTCGGCCTTGGCGCCGGCGTCCTTGGCGCTCCAGGCGGCGTAGATCTCAGCCGGAATCGCGAACGGCACGTGCGACCAGCCCAGCGCGGTGCGGGTGGCGGCGATTTCGTCGTGGCCCAGCGGGGCGCCGTGGCTGTCGTGGGTGCCGGCCTTGGTCGGGGCACCCTTGCCGATCACCGTCTTGCAGCAGATCAGGGTCGGCTTGCCGGTTTGCGACTTGGCTTCGCGGATGGCGGCGTCGACCGCTTCCACGCTGTGACCGTCGACATTGCGCACCACGTGCCAGCCGTAGGCTTCGAAGCGCTTCGGGGTGTCGTCGGTGAACCAGCCTTCGACGTGGCCGTCGATCGAGATGCCATTATCGTCGTAGAAGGCGATCAGCTTGTTCAGGCCCCAGGTGCCGGCGATTGAGCAGACTTCGTGCGAGATGCCTTCCATCAGGCAACCGTCGCCCAGGAAGGCGTAAGTGTAGTGGTCGACCAGCTTGAAGCCATCGCGGTTGAATTCAGCCGCCAGCATCTTCTCGGCCACGGCCATGCCGACCGCGTTGGCGATGCCCTGACCCAGCGGCCCGGTGGTGGTTTCGATGCCCGGCGCGTAGCCGTATTCCGGGTGGCCCGGGGTCTTGCTGTGCAGCTGGCGGAAGCGCTTCAGCTCCTCGATCGGCAGGTCGTAGCCGGTCAGGTGCAGCAGGCTGTACAGCAGCATGGAGCCGTGGCCGTTGCTTAGCACGAAACGGTCGCGGTTGGGCCACTTGGGGTTGGCCGGATTGTGGCGCAGGTGGCCGTGCCACAGGGCGACGGCGATCTCGGCCATGCCCATCGGCATGCCGGGGTGACCGGAGTTGGCTTGTTGCACCGCATCCATGGCGAGGGCACGGATGGCGTTGGCGAGATCGTGGCGGGAGGACATCGAGGTACGCTTCCTTGTCGCGGCGGGCAGACCCACGCCGGGTCAGAATGGAAAAAATCGCGTAATTATCCCCTAGCGACGAGAGTGCGATCAAGGTAAACGAGGAGAAACCACTATAGAACCGCTTGAATTCTCAAGCGTTTTTTGAGGTGGCGAGCCACCACTGGCTATCACGTCATCATGCACTGCAATAAAAAAACGGGACGCACTCGGCGCCCCGTCTTTTATTCCGCTTGCCCGGCCGGTCAAGGCCGGGCATGGCGAAGGTACAAACGTTTACTCCACGTGCTCGCCGTGCAGCACGATGTCCAGACCTTCGCGCTCTTCGTCGGTCGACACACGTAGGCCGATCACCAGATCCACTAGCTTCAGCAGGATGAAGGTTGCGACCAGGGTGTAGACCGTGGTGGCCAGGGTGGCTTGCACCTGGATCCACAGCTGTTCGCCCATACCCAGCACCTTCGGCACGCCGCCGGTGATGTCGTTGCTGGCCAGCACGCCGGTCAGCAGCGCACCCAGGATGCCGCCCACACCGTGCACGCCGAAGGCATCCAGCGAGTCGTCGTAGCCGATCATGTGCTTCAGCGCAGTGGCGCCCCAGTAGCAGACCACACCGGCGATGATGCCGAGGATCAGCGCAGCACCCGGGCCGACATAACCGGAAGCCGGGGTGATGGCGACCAGACCCGCCACCGCACCGGATGCGATACCCAGCACCGACG
>CBIHQA010000439.1:0-3896 GCA_966211475.1 uncultured Neisseriales bacterium | reverse complement strand
TGCATCTCCAGCGCCAGGAAGGGGTCGTCGGTGTAGCCGACCGGCAGTTGCGAGGAGTTGGTGTAGTACGGTGCGTCCGGCGTGCCGGCTTGCAGGATCTCCGGCCAGCGCTTGCGGTCTTCCTTGGCGAAGCGGTAGGTGGTGCCTTCGGCTGGGGTGGCTTCCAGGTTGTAGAGGTGGCCGGTTTCGGTCTGGAAGGCGGCGATGCGTTCCCGCACGTGGTCCAGCAGCTGGTCGGCCATCGCGTGGCCGTAGGCGGTGGTGATGTCCTCGGTGTCGCCGGTGAAGTTGCGGATCATCTCGTTAATGCCGTTCACGCCCAGCGTGCTGAAGTGGTTGCGCAGTGTGCCCAGGTAGCGGCGGGTGTAGGGGTACAGGCCCTGGTCGATGTAGCGCTGCACCACCTTGCGCTTGATCTCCAGGCTTTGCTTGCCGAGTTCCATCAGGTGATCCAGCCGTGCCAGCAAGCCGACCAGGTCGCCACGGAACAGGTGGCCGAGGCGTGCGCAGTTGACGGTGACCACGCCGATGCTGCCGGTCTGCTCGGCCGAGCCGAACAGGCCGTTGCCGCGCTTGAGCAGTTCACGCAGGTCCAGTTGCAGGCGGCAGCACATGGAGCGGACCATGTGCGGTTCCAGGTCGGAGTTGAGGAAGTTCTGGAAGTACGGCAGGCCGTACTTGGCGGTCATCTCGAACAGCAGCGCGGTGTTGGGGTGGTCCCAGTCGAAATCCCGCGTGATGTTGTAGGTGGGGATCGGGAAGGTGAACACCCTGCCCTTGGCATCGCCGGTCATCATCACGTCGATGTAGGCGCGGTTGATGATGTCCATCTCGGCTTGCAGATCACCGTAGCGGAACGGCATTTCCTCGCCGCCGACGTAGGGGATCTGCTCGCGCAGGTCTTCCGGGCAGGTCCAGTCGAAGGTCAGGTTGGTGAACGGCGTCTGTGTACCCCAGCGCGACGGCACGTTGAGGTTGTAGATCAGCTCTTGGATAGACTGCCGCACTTCGTCGTAGGACATGTTGTCGCGGCGGACGAAGGGCGCCATGTAGGTGTCGAAGCTGGAGAAGGCCTGCGCGCCCGCCCATTCGTTCTGCAAGGTGCCGAGGAAGTTGACGATCTGCCCGACGGCGGACGACATATGGCGCGGCGGCGTGGCCTCCACCTTGCCCGGCACGCCGTTGAAGCCTTCGTGCAGCAGGGTGCGTAGCGACCAGCCGGCACAGTAGCCGGAAAGCATGTCCAGATCGTGGATGTGGATATCGGCGTCGCGATGGGCCTGGCCGATTTCCTGCGGGTAGACATGGCTCAGCCAGTAGTTGGCGGTGACCTTGCCGGACACGTTGAGGATCAGCCCGCCCAGGCTGTAGCCCTGGTTGGCGTTGGCGTTGACCCGCCAGTCGCGCTGGTCCAGGTATTCGTCCATGGCGGACTCCACGTCCACCAGGGTGCGCTTCACATCGCGCAGCCGGGCATGCTGTTCGCGGTAGACGATGTAGGCCCGGGCAGTGCGCCAGTAGCCGGCGTCGAACAGGGTGCGTTCGACACGGTCCTGCACCGCCTCCACGTCCGGGCAGGTGATGCCGTCTTCCAGCAGGCGGGCTACGGCGGCCGCAGCCAGCTTTTCCGCCGTGATCTCACCGAAGTCGCCAGTGGTGTGTGCCGCCGACACCAGGGCGCGGACGATCTTGTCCTGGTCGAACGGAACCACTCGGCCGTCACGTTTGATGAGATCGCTGACTTGCATGACCAACCCCGTATCTAGTTTCAGTGAGTGGAGTTTAGTGCTGCATATTGTGTTTTTTCCGGTGTGCGATTCGACTTTTTGATTTGCTTGATCCGGGTCAAGCGAACCGCCGTGGTGGTCTTTGTAGGTTGGGTTGAGCCGCAGGCGAAGCCGGAGATTGATTTCGCCCCACCCCTTCCGTACCCGCCCATGGGCGGGGAGACCTCGCGTTGCGAGTCCTTTCTCCGACCAAACCGAGCGGTTGGGCTACCGGAAAAAAAAGATGGCCCCGCAAGCGGGGCCAAGAGGGGGAGATACAACTACAGGGGGAAACGATGCGTCGCTCAGCCTGGTTGGCCATCGACGCGAAGACGGAGGTAGATGGGCGCCATGCGGGCGACCCACAGCAGTAATAGCGTCAGCCAGGCCATGGCGGAGACACGCACCAGCAGCGGGTCCGCCGCCAGGCTGGCCAGCACGCGAACCAGGGCTGCGGCATGCAGCGCGAGGTAGAGCGTCCACAGCGGCGTATCGGCCTGCAACGGCCGGCCGGAGTGGCCAAAGCTCACCCGGCTGACAAAGCCGACCAGCATGGTGCCCATGAAGCCCAGCCCCAGCGCATGCAGCGCGGCGGAGCCGACCGGCACGCCGGCCGCGCCAGCGGCATCCAGCGCGAAGGCGGCGGGAAGCCACGCGAAGGACAGGTGCAACATCGCCAGCAGGCGATTGCGCAAGCTGCGATGCAGGCCCCAACGCCAGGCGGTGTAGGCCAGACTGCCCGCCATGGCGAGCGCGATAATCGCCTCCGCGATGTGCCAGCCGAAGAAACCCGTGACGCCGACACCCAGCGACGCCGCTAGCCAGCCGCCCAGCAGGCCATAGGGGCGCCACACCTTGTACGGCTGCACGACGCTGCTGGTGAAGAAAGGCAGCATGCGGTGGCACACCGTCAGGAACACCGGCAGCAGGAAGCCGAAGAATGCCAGTTGCCGCGCCAGCATCCAGCCAGCTTCGAAGCCGCCCAGCCAGGCCAGCGTGGCGAGCAACGCAGCCAGACCACCTCCCATCGCACCAACCAGGACCCAGGCGTGGCGCTTGTCGGTGGAGCCGCTGCGGCGGACCAGCCGCAACCAGCGCCAAGTGGCCGTACTCCAGCCGAAGATCATGGTGGTGAAACCGATTGCGGCCAGTGCGCTGGACGACACGGCGGCGCCCGCCACCGCCAGTGCCAGGCCCAACAAATAGGCCGCGCCGATCGGCAGAAAGCCCCCTTCCCCGTTGACACCCAGCCAGCGCGGCCCAGCGGTGAAGGTAAAGCCGAGAATGAACAGCGGGAACAGCCCCAGCGGCATCAGCAGCGCATGCAGCGGCATGGCGGCCAGGCCGTCCGGCCGGTTCAGCGTGACGGTCCACCAGCCGAACAGCAGCAACAGGGCCAAGGTGCCGGTGAAGAAGTACAGCCGGTGCGGAGCAAGGGTCAGGGTACGCATGGTGCGCTCCACAAGTTGCTATTCGATGTGTTGCGGGGCGCCGCGCCGGACCTGCATCGCTTGGCTGATGCGGGCCAGTACGTGTGGCGCCAGCCGTCGGGCATGGGGGTAGAGGCGTTCCTCCTCCTGCCGGGCGTGGGTCTGGTAGGTGCTGGCGAAGGTGGACAGCAGCGCCTTGGGGACGGTGCGGACCTTGGCCTGAGTCACCGCGGTGAGCCAGTGCGCGGTCTCTGCCCACAGGTGGGCCAGGTAGCGATGTTCCTGCTCGATCTGGTCCAGCGCGGCCGTCAGCGTCAGGTCACCCAGACGGCGTAGCGCGGGGAACAGGTCGCACTCTTCGTCGGCATGGTGCAGCGGCGCGGCCTGCTCGAAGTAGCGCAGCGCCGAGGCCGCCGCCTGCCGAGCATCCGGGTCGCAGCCATGCTGCTCGACATGCTCCCCCACCCGGATGCAGAGCGACGAGAAGCGCCGCACCTTGTCATGGCAGGCGGTCAGCATCTCGATGGGGTCTTCCAGACTGGGCAGGTCGGCGATCGGTAACATGCCCCCGATTGTCCGCTGCTTGGCGGGAACAAACCCTAATCCAGATCAAGGTTTGGTTCATTGCCGCGGGGAGAAATGCTGTATGCAGCACCCGTAGGGCGGAAAAGCGAAGCGTCTTCCGCCATGTGGCACATCT
>CBIHQA010000438.1:0-3924 GCA_966211475.1 uncultured Neisseriales bacterium | reverse complement strand
AACCAAAGCTTGGGACGACGATCACGGCGGCCTCTACTACGGCTTCGCGCCGGACGACAGCATCTGCGACGACGACAAATACTTCTGGGTGCAGGCGGAAAGCCTAGCCGCCGCTGCGCTGCTGGCCGACCGCACTGGCAACAACGAATACTGGCGCTGGTACAACGCGCTGTGGACCTACAGCTGGGCGCACCTGGTCGACCATGAACATGGTGCCTGGTATCGCATCCTGACCCGCGACAACCGCAAGTACAGCGACGAAAAGAGCCCGGCCGGCAAGGTCGACTACCACACCATGGGCGCCTGCTACGAGGTGCTGAACGTCATCCCGTCCTGAGAACTTCGAGAACGACTCATGCAACACGCAACTCAATTCCCGCACTTCGTCTCCGCCGGCGAGGCGCTCACCGACCTGATCCGCACCGGCCCGGAAACCTGGACCAGCAAGGTGGGCGGCGCCACCTGGAACGTCGCCCGCGTGATGGCCAAGCTGGGCGTGCCTAGTGCCTTCGCCGGCGCGATCAGCCGCGACTGTTTCGGCGACGCGCTGTGGGCCGCCAGCGAAGTGGCAGGGCTGGACCTGCGCTTCCTGCAGCGGCCGGACAAGTCGCCGCTGCTGGCCATCGTGCACGAGACACAACCGCCGAAGTATTTCTTTGTCGGCGATGACAGCGCCGACCTGCATTTCGACGCCAGCCTGTTGCCGGTGGGCTGGCAGCAGCAGGTGCAATGGGTACATTTCTGCGGCATCAGCCTAGCGCGCGAGCCGCTGGCAGGCCGCCTGGTCGAACTGGCCGGCGAACTGAAGGCCGCCGGTGTACGCATCAGCTACGACCCCAACTTCCGCGTGCTGATGGACGAGCGTTACGACGCTACCCTCAAGCGCATGACCGCCTTGGCCGACGTGGTGAAGGTGTCGGACGAGGACTTGGCCGGCCTGTTCCGTACCGACGACATCGACCGCGCCTTCGATACGCTGCGCAGCTGGAATCCGGATGCCGCCTATCTGTACACCCGGGGTGCCGATGGCGCCTCGATGCATGTCGGCGATGCCGTCTGGCGTGCCCGGCCGCCGCGCATCGAGGTGGTGGATTCGGTGGGGGCGGGCGATGCCAGCATCGGTGGACTACTGTACAGTCTGATGAACTGGCCTGATCGGGGCTGGGACCAGCACCTGCGCTTCGGCGTGGCGGCAGGCGCCGGCGCATGCCTGGCGGCTGGCGCAACGCCGCCGGATGTCGCAACGGTGGAAGGGTTGTACGAGCGGACGACGACGAACTGATCTTCCGGCAAGGCTGGCGGAGCGCGGCAAGACGCGATCCCTGGCAGGCCCGGTTGACCGGCTCGCCGTCATCCGGGTCTGCAATGGCTGCAGGGGATGCAGCCTAGAGGGCGCACCATGCCGGAAACGCGGTTCCACCTGTTTTTCTTCCGCAGGCTTGCCGGCCTGTGCTTGCTGTCAGGCCTTCTGATCGCGGCCAGTGTCCGGGCCGAGACCGTCGTCACGCTATTGTTCGATGACAGCTATCCTCCGTACTCCTACAAAGACAAAGAGCGCGCGACCGGCATCTATCCGGACATCCTGCGCGCGGCCGAAAGCCAGCTGAAGGGCTATCGTCTTAAACTGGTGCCGGTGCCGTACAAGCGCGCGCTGGCCGAGGTCGAGGCGGGGTTGGCGCTAGCGGTGGTTCCCCCTTACTACCGGCCGGTCGAGCGTCCCTGGATCGGCCCGTACTCCGTCCCCATGCTCGAAGAGCGGGTGGTGGTGTTCTGCCGGGAAGACGTCTTTGCCGGCAACGCGCGCCTGCGCTGGCCGGACGACTATCACGGCCTGCTGTTTGGCAACAACGCCGGTTTTACCCTAGGTGGACAAGCCTTCTGGAGCGCCGTGCAACAGGGCCTGATCCGGCTGGAAGAGGCGCCGGGCAGCCGCACCAATTTGCTCAAGCTCGCCAACAAGCGGGTCGATTGCTATCTCAACGACCGGATTTCCGTGCTCTCCGAACTGGCCCAGATGCGTCGCGAAAAGCTGTATGACGAGGCGCGTCATGGCCGGATCGTGGAAGGCGCGACTGTCTCTGTCGAGAACGGTCACGTCGGCTACACCAACCGGGACAATGGCCGTTTTGCCTACAAGGCGGACTTTGTACGGCAGCTGGATGCAGCGATCACCGCCATGCGGCAGTCGGGCAAGATCCAGCAGATCGTGAACCGCTACCTCCAGTAATCGCCTCCCGGCAGACCGCCACGGTCTGGCTGGAGCGGCTATAACTCAATACACGGTGCAGGGGGAAGAACGGCATGCATCAAGGGCAACGCAGACGTTTGCTGCTGGCGGGCGCAGGGGCAGCCCTGACGTCGGTCGCGTTCCGTTCATGGGCCTTACCGCAGGAAATTCCCTTCGCCACCGGCGAGTGGCCGCCCTTCATCACCAACAAGGATCCCCAGCGCGGCCTGCTCGGCGAACTGATCACCGAAGTGTTGGCCGGTATGGGAGCAAAGCCCAAGTTCATCTTCACCAGCTGGCCGCGCGCCGAGGCCATGGTTCAGCGCGGCATCGCCTTCGCGGCCTTCCCATACGCCAGGACGGATGACCGTGCCGCACGCTTCGATTTTTCCGATCCGCTGCTGATGACGCGCACCGTGCTGTTCTACCGCCGCCGGCCGGGCGAGGCGCCGGTCCCGTTCCACAAGATTGACGACCTGAAGCGTTCCCGGGTGGGCATCGTGTACGGCTATTTCTACGAGTCGATGTTCCGGGAGCACGGCGTCAAGCTGGAATACGCCTCCAGCGAACTGGAAAGCCTGAAGTTGCTGCTCAACGACCGGGTAGATGTGGTGCCGCTGGAGGAAACGGTCGGCTGGTACATCATCAACCAGTCCCTGCGCTCTCAGGCGAACGAATTCGGTACGCTCGACACGCCGTTGGTGGACGACGTCACCAACTATCTGATCGTGTCGCGCGCCTTCCCCGAAAGCGGGGCGATCCGCGCGGCGTTCAACCAGGCGCTGGACCGGTTGCGGCGGGAGGGTCGGCTGGATGCCATCCTGCGCCGCTATAAGCCCAAGGGGGCATGAACGCCATCGTCGGGAGTCCGGACCCGCATCCGCGGCAACGAAAACGCCACCTCTGACGGTGGCGTTTTCGTTTCCTGCCTTGGTGCACTAGCCGGGTTTATTCCCCGATCACGCAGTCCACATAGTATTGCGTGCGGCCATCCGCCGGCTCGGCAACCAGGCCATGGATGTCAGCCTCGAAGCCCGGGAAGCGCTCGTTGAAATCCCGCGCGAACTTCAGGTAGTTGACGATGGTGCGGTTGAAACGCTCGCCCGGGATCAGCAGCGGGATGCCCGGCGGGTAGGGGGTGAGCAGCACGCTGGTGATGCGACCTTCCAGATCGTCGATCACCACCCGTTCGATCTCGCGGTGCGCCATCTTCGAGTAGGCCTTGGACGGCTTCAGCGCCGGCTCCATGTTCGACAGGTACATCTCGGTGGTCAGCCGGGCGACGTTGTTTTCCTTGTAGATGCTGTGGATGCGGTCGCACAGGTCGCGCAGGCCGACCCGCTCGTACTGCGGCCGCTTGGCCACGAACTCCGGCATGATCCGCCACAGCGGAGCGTTGGCGTCGTAAGCGTCCTTGAACTGCTGCAGCTCGGTCACCAGCGTGTTCCAGCGGCCCTTGGTGATGCCGATGGTGAACATGATGAAGAAGGAGTACAGACCGGTCTTCTCGACGATCACGCCGTGTTCGGCCAGGTATTTGGTGACGATGGCGGCCGGAATGCCCTGTTCGTCGAACTCGCCGTCCACGTCCAGCCCCGGGGTGATCAGGGTGGCCTTGATCGGGTCCAGCATGTTGAAGCCCGGCGCCAGGTCGCCGAAGCCGTGCCAGCGCTCGTCGGCCTTGAGCACCCAGTCTT
>CBIHQA010000437.1:0-3936 GCA_966211475.1 uncultured Neisseriales bacterium | reverse complement strand
CGCAAGTGGTGTAGTACATCAGCCGGTCGCCGGCGTGCAGGTCGCCGTGCAGCAGATGCTCCTTCAGGTGCTGCAGCAGGGTGCCGCCGGCGCCGTGCACGATGCACTTCGGCTTGCCGGTGGTGCCGGAGGAATACAGGATGAAGGCCGGGTGGTCGAAGGGCAGCTGGGCGAAGTCGATTTCGCCTGCCGTGAAGGGCGCCAGCCATTGCTCCCAACTCATACCGTTAGCGATATGAGACAGATCAGGCACATCACTCAACAACGGGAAGACAATCATTTTCTCAACCGTAGGAAGCTGAGGGATGATTTCCGCCAATTTATCGAGACAATCGATCGACTTGCCGTTGTAGACATAGCCGTCCGCCGCGAACAGCACCTTGGGCGCGATCTGCCCGAAGCGGTCCACCACGCCCTGTACGCCGAAATCCGGTGAGCAGGACGACCACACCGCCCCCAAGCTGAGCGTAGCCAACATGGCGGCCACCGCCTCCGGTGTGTTGGGCACCAGGCCGGCCACCCGGTCGCCGACACCAACACCGGCCGCCTTCAGCGCCTGCGCCAGGCGAGAGACGGTGGCGTGCAGTTCCTGCCAGCTCCAGCGCGCATGGACACGGCCTTCGATGAAGCTTTCCAGTGCAATGCCAGCATCGCGACGGCGCAGCAGGTTTTCCGCGTAATTGAGGCGGGCGCCGACAAACCAGCGCGCACCGGGCATACGGTCGCCCTCTTCCAGCACCCGCTCCGCCTCGTGGCCGGCGCGAACATCGGCAAAGCGCCAGACGGCCTGCCAGAACGCGGCTTTGTCGCGGACCGACCAGTCGTGCAGCGACGCATAGCCGTCGAGCGGAAGGCCGGTCTGCGCGGACACGCCGCGGCGGAAGGCTTCTAGGCGAGTCGCGGCGATGGCAGCCGGCATCGGCTGCCAGAGGGGGGCAAGCGTGGACATGGGGGGTCTCGGAGGTAACGCGTAGGTTGGGTTGAGCCCTTTGTCGGGCTCAGTCATCGTAGGTCGGGTTGCGCGAAGCGAAGCCCAACCTACGAAACTCGGCAACCTACAAGATCAGGATTTACGGGCGGGCAAGCCGATGGTGCGGCCGGCAAACGCCGGTCGCGGCAACGTCGCCTGTGCGGCAGCCAGGCTCTGCACCCGGTCCCACACTGGCGGCTGGAAGGGCGCAGACCCCGGCTTGCGCGTATCGACATGCAGCAGCATCTGCTCGCTGACCGCCGCCGGCTCCGGATCGCCCTCGGCGAACAACGCAAAGTAGAGCTGCAGCCGCTTCGCATCGTGGGCCAGCAACTGGACGGTGACCTGCAGCGGCGTGCCCTGCTTCATCTCGCGCAGGTAGTTCACATGCGCTTCCAGCGTGTAGAGGGAGCAGCCGGTCTGCGCCCGCGCAGCTTCGTCCAGCCCGATGTGGTCCATCAGCGCGTCGGTCGCGTAGCTGAAGATCAGCATGTAGAACGCATCGCGCAGGTGGCCGTTGTAGTCGACCCACTCCGGGCGGACGGTGTCGCGGTAGATCGTCAGCGGCGCGGCAGTCATGTCGGCAGCCATCAGTCCGCGAAGCCCAGGCCGTGGCGCTGCTTGGCGCCCTTTACCGCCTCCAGCACGCTGATGATGGCGTCGTCGCGGTAGCGCTCCAGCGCCTTGATCGAGCGGCCGTCGCGCTGTTCTTCCGTGCCATCGACCACGCGGTCGATCAGCTCGTCGGTCAGCTTGGGCGCCACCAGCTTGGTCCAGGGTAGTTCCAGCGCCGGGCCGAATTGCGACATGAAGTGGCGCATGCCGGCGTCGCCGCCCGCCAGGGTATACACCTGGAAGGTGCCCATGAAGGACCAGCGGATGCCCGCGCCGAAGCGGATCGCATCGTCGATCTCGCCGGTGGTGGCCACGCCCTCGTTCACCAAGTGCAGCGCCTCGCGCCACAGCGCTTCCAGCAGGCGGTCGGCGATGAAGCCCGGCACCTCCTTGTTGACCTGCAAGGGCTGCATGCCCAGCGCGGTGTAAATCTGCTTGGCGGCGGCCACCGTCTCCGGCGCGGTCTGCTTGCCGCCCAGCACTTCGACCAGTGGCAACAGGTAGACCGGGTTGAACGGGTGACCGACCACGCAGCGTTCCGGATTCGTCGCCTCGATGTAGAACTCGCTCGGCAACAGGCCGGAGGTGGACGAGGCGATGATCGCATCCGGCTTGGCGGCGGCGCTGATCTGCGCATGCAGGCGGGTCTTCAGGTCCAGCCGTTCCGGCGCGCTTTCCTGGATGAAGTCGGCGTCGCGGACGCATTCCTACACGGTGTCGACGAACCGCAAGCGGTCCTGGCTCGCACCGGGGGCCAGGCCGACCCGTTCCAGCGCCGGCCAGGCATTGGCCACGTTGGCACGCAATTGCGCTTCGGCGCCGGGGCCCGGATCCCAGGCAATCACGTCCAGGCCATTGGCCAGCGCACGGGCGACCCAGCCGCTGCCGATGACACCCACGCCAAGCGCGGCGAAGGTCTTGATGTTGGTGATGACAGGCATGAAGATTCCTTTATCGCGGCGGCGGTCGGTACAAGCCACAAATAGGTAGAAATCGATCGGCGGACGGCCTCGCCAGCCCGCTCTGCGGCATCAGCCGCGCTTCTTCAGGCCCAACTTCTTGCGGCCTTCTTCTGGCGTCAGCGTGCGGGCACCCAGCTTGGCGACCAGATCCACCGCGCGCTCCACCAGGCTGCCATTGCTGGCAAAGACACCACGGTCGAGGTACAGGTTGTCTTCCAGCCCCACCCGCACATTGCCGCCCAGCAGTACCGCCTGCGCCACCATCGGCATCTGCATGCGGCCGATGCCAAAGCCGGCCCACTGCGCGCCCGGCGGCAAGTTGTCGACCATCGCCTTCATGGTGGTGGTGTCAGCCGGCGCCCCCCACGGGATGCCCAGGCAGAGCTGGAACAGCGGCGCATCGTCGAGCAGGCCTTCCTTCAGCAACTGCTTGGCGAACCACAGGTGGCCGGTGTCGAACACCTCCAGCTCCGGCTTCACACCCAGTTCCTGAATGCGCTTGGCACCGGCGCGCAGCTGGGCCGGGGTGGACACGTAAATGTAGTCGCCGTCGCCGAAGTTGAGCGTGCCGCAGTCCAGCGTGCAGATTTCCGGCAGCAGTTCCTCCACGTGGATCAGGCGGGTCAGACCACCGACCAGGTCGGTGCCCTTGCCAAACTTCATTGGCTCTTCGCCCGCGCCGATCTCCAGGTCGCCGCCCATGCCGGCGGTCAGGTTGAGGATCATGTCGACGCCGGAGGAGCGGATGCGGTCTACCAGCTCGCGATACAGTTTGGGGTCGCGGCTGCCGCGACCGGTTTCGGGATCGCGCACGTGACAATGGACCACCGTGGCGCCTGCCTTCGCGGCCTCGACCGCCGCCTCGGCGATCTGCCGCGGCGTCACCGGAATCGCCGGATGCTTGCCGACGGTATCGCCAGCGCCAGTCACCGCGCAGGTGACAATCACTTCGTTGTTCACGTTGCTACCCCTCCTTGCATGTGATGCCAGAACCCGTTTCCGTCGTGTGTTGAACCGGGCAACTTGGAGCAAAAGTTACCTGCTCGGGTCGCCCTCACACCGACCCATTGCGACACCCACCCGACCTACCGCGACATGTCGGTTGGCAGTTGGTGGAGGGGAGGCGGTGGGTGGGCGCCCGGGGGACCCGGGCTGATATGGGTTGGGGGTGGGGCGCTGCGACATGTCCTTGAATTCTTCCTTCCCCCTCCGCCCCCGCCGCCGCGGGGGAACCTCGCGTTCGCTCGTGCCGCTCTTCGTTGTGGCGGGGTTGGGCGGCGCTTTGCTGGCCCCCCTGATCTTGCCCGGTTTCCGTGGACACGCAATTAAGCCGCTTTCGCCATGGATTCGAATTCCGCCGGGCTAAGATAGCCCAGGAACGAATGGCGT
>CBIHQA010000436.1:0-3937 GCA_966211475.1 uncultured Neisseriales bacterium | reverse complement strand
TGATGAACCAGGCGGTGACCGTCGACAACTGCGCGGTCGCCCACGGCAGCCTGTCTGTGGTCATCGGCACCGAAAACTCGGTCAGCCAGCCTGGTACGCTCTCCGGCGGGCAGACGGCGTCCACGGCCAATTCGAACGTCGCCATCAACGCCGCCAAAGGGCAGCTGGTGAACCTACCCAACTCCACGCGTTTGTCCGACGTGGTGAAGGCCTTGAATGCGGTCGGCGCCACGCCGCAGGACTTGTTATCTATCCTGCAGGCGATGAAGGCTGCAGGCGCCCTGCGGGCTGATCTGGAAATCATCTGACACCCTCCGGTCGTCGCCGCTTAGCGCCCGCGATTGCGGGCGCGCTGTTTTTGGCACGACCTTTGCTCAGTAATCTGCATTCTTGATGTAGACGAGCGCCGCCATGCTTCAAACGCTTTCACCCGCAGACCGCCTGGTCGACGACGTGTCGTCGCTGGGCAACCTGCGCGTCGGGGCTAAGCGCGGCGATGCGTCAGCCATCCGGCAAGCCGCGCAGCAGTTCGAATCCCTGCTGTTCGAGCAGATGCTGAAGTCCATGCGGGCAGCGGTTCCACAAAGCGACTTGTGGGATAGCGACCAGAGCAAGATGTTCCAAGGCATGTTCGATCAGCAGCTGTCGGTGACCCTGACCCAGAAGCGCGGTTTCGGGTTGGCCGACATGTTGTTGCGGCAGGTGCTGCCGTCGTCGGCAAATCACCCGGCAAAAGCTGCCGATGCGACGGGTGTGGTGGCGCCGTCTCGCCCAGATGCTGTCGACGCCCACGGTCAGTCGCACCCGGCCAAGGCAGTCTCCCGGGGGGCGCAGCCACCGACGGTGACAAGCCTCTCGGCCAGCGCTGTCGCGTCGACCGCCCAAGGGGCTGGGCAGGATCGTCTGAACGCCTTCCTGGATCGCGTCGGCGATGGGCTCAAGGTCGCCGCAGACGTGCTGGGGGTCACGCCACTGGCCGTGGCCGCGCATGCGGCGCTGGAAAGCGGCTGGGGCAAGCGGGAGATCCTCACCGCCTCCGGGCAGCCGAGCCACAACCTGTTCGGCATCAAGGCCGGTCCGGGTTGGACCGGCAAGGTGGCCGAGACGGTCACGACCGAATACGTGAACGGACAACCCGTGAAGAAAGTCGAGCGCTTCCGCGCCTACGACTCCTATGCGGATGGGCTGCAGGATTACGCCCGGATGCTGGGCGGCAACGCCCGCTACCGGGATGCGCTGAACCGCGGTGACGATGTCACCGGCTTTGCGCTGGCGCTTCAAAAGGGCGGCTATGCCACCGACCCGCAATACGCCAGCAAACTGGCCCGCGTGGCGAACCACCCGCTGCTGCGCGCTACCTTGGGTTGATTCAGGTTTGGGTGATCCGGCTCGGGTCGACTCAAGAATTTCCTGCCATTGCCGATCATCTAATTCGGCGAGGAGTGCAAGATGAGCATGTACAGCATTGGAGTGTCGGCACTGAACAACGCGCAACTCGCGTTGACGACCTCCAGCCATAACATCGCGAACGCGAACAATACGGCCTATCACCGGCAGGAAACCGTCATCACCACCCAGACGCCGACGCCCACTGGTGCAGGGGCGGTTGGCAATGGTGCGTATATCGCCAACATCAAGCGCGCCTACAGCGCCTTCCTGGATGGCCAGGTGTTGGAGGTCTCCGGCACGCAGTCGTACCAGGAAACCCTGCTGAACAACCTCTCCCAGGTCGATGGTCTGGTCGCCGACTCCAGCGCAGGGCTGTCTTCTGCGCTGTCCGACTACTTCAAGACGGTCGAGTCCATGGCGGCCAATCCGGCCAGCATCCCGTCGCGCCAGTTGATGCTGTCTTCGGGGAACGCGCTGGTTGCCCGTTTCCAGACGCTGGATCAGCGCCTGGAAGACCTCTACAACGGTGCAAACGAGCAGATCGATACGTCCATCGGGCAGGTCAATTCGCTTGCTCAGCAGATCGGTAACCTCAATACCCGCATCGTCGCCGCCGAATCGTCCGCCGGGAATCATGAAGCCAACGATCTGCGCGACCAGCGGGATAACCTGGTCAGCCAACTCAACAAGTTCGCCAAGGTGCAGGTGACCGTGGACGATACCGGCGGCTACAACGTCTCCATCGGCAACGGCGTCGGGCTTGTCATCGGATCGTCGGTTGCGACCATCTCCACCGCGCCGGGCAAGGACAATCCCCAGCGCTTGGACCTGTATGTCACCCTGGGCGCCGGACAGACGCTGCTAGCCCGCTCCAGCCTGGACACCGGGCAACTGGGCGCGCTGATGCAGTTCCGGGACGGTGAGGTGACCGACGCACGCAATTCCCTCGGGCGGATCGCGATGGTGTTCGCCAATTCCTTCAACACCCAACATCAGCTCGGCCAGGACCTGAACGGCAACCTGGGCGGACAGTTCTTTTCCGTTGCGGCGCCCGTGGTCCGGAATTCCACCCTGAACACCGGTACTGGTGCGCTAACCGCCACGGTGTCCAACTACGCCCAGCTGCAGGCCAGCGACTACCGCATCGTGTACAGCGGCGCGGGCAGCTACAACGTGACTCGGCTGTCAGACGGCACACAAACCGCGCAAGCAGGCCCGTCGTTCCTCTTGGACGGTGTCACCTTCAACTTTGGCGCCAGCGCCCCGAACACGGGCGATGCGTTTTATGTGCAGCCGGTGGTGGCAGGGGCGACCAACCTGCAACAGCTGATTTCCGACCCGAACGTGATTGCCGCCGCACTGCCTTTGCGCTCGGCAGCGGGGGCGGCCAATACCGGCACGGCGGCGTTGTCGGTCCAGTCCACCACGACCACCACTGGCATTCCCGCTGCCGGCACCATGCGGACGCTCACCTACGGTGGCGGCACCTACACCTCGTCCAATGTGGGTGATACGGTCACCCTGAACGGCACGACGCTCACCGTGAACACGGGCAGCAACGTGATTACCCTGCAGGTGTCCGGTACGCCGGCCAACGGCGACACCTTCACCATCGACCGCAACACCGGCGGCAACACCGACAACCACAACGGGCTGCTGCTCGGCAAGATCGCCACCACCAACCTCCTCAACGCGGGGGCGAGCGGTGTTGCGACCACGACGTTGCAAGGCGCCTACGGGCAGATGGTCTCGGCGATCGGTACCCGCACCCGCGAGGTGAAGGTAGCCAACGATGCCCAGTCCTCGCTGCTCGATGGCTTGAAGGCCACGCAGCAGTCTTTCTCCGGAGTCAACCTGGATGAAGAGGCCGCGAAACTTATCCAGAACCAGCAGCAATACCAGGCGGCGAGCAAGATCATTCAGATCGCCAAGGAAACGCTGGACCAGATCTTCAACATCATGGGCTGACGCAGGAGGACATAATGCGCATCAGCAATCTACGGCTTTACGAGATCGGCACCAACAACGTCAACAGCAAGCTGGCCGATCAGGTCAAGGCGCAGCAGCAGTTATCGACGGGCCGCCGCATTCTCACCCCATCCGATGATCCCGTGGCCTCGGCGCGTGCCCTGACCGTGGAGAATTCGAGCGGACGGCTCGAGCAGTTCCTGATCAATGCGAAAGGCGCCCAGGACACCCTGACGAATCTCGAGAATCAGGTGACCGGCGTCAGCAATCTGCTGCCCAGGCTGACTGAGCTGGCGGTGGAGGCCGGCAATGGCAGCTTGTCTGACCCGGCGCTGAAGAATATTTCCGAGGAAGTGTCGGGGCTGTTCAACCAGCTATTGGGTTTCGCCAATGCCAAGGATGCCGATGGACAGTACGTGTTCTCCGGCTTCCAGGGGCAGACGCAAGCATTCACGACTACGGCAGATCCGCTTAGCGCCTTGCCGACGGTCCAGTATGCGGGCGACCAGGGCATCCGCGAGGTCCGGATCAGCGAAGTGCGGCAGATTCAGACCAGCGAAACCGGGGAGAACGTGTTCGG
>CBIHQA010000435.1:0-3938 GCA_966211475.1 uncultured Neisseriales bacterium | reverse complement strand
TTTATTCGCACCCTCCCCTCCCCCTCGCGCTAAACCTTTGATGCAAAAGGAAACGCGCCCGGAGGCGCGTTTCTCATTTCTTCCAGACCAAGATTAAGCAGGACCTGAAGAGGTTTTACGGCTTGGGTTTGGCCGCTGCCGGCTTGGCCGGTTGGGCGGTGGCGACGGCAACCGGCTTGCCACTCAGCGTGATGTCACCGCGAATCTTGGACAGCGTACCTTGCTTGATGCCCGGAATCTTCAGCAGATCGTCCGTGGTCTTGAAAGGGCCATTCTTGGTGCGATAGTCGACGATGGCTTTTGCCTTGGCCGGACCGATACCGTTGAGGGTTTCGATCTGCTGGGCGTTGGCGGTGTTCAGGTCTACCGATGCGACGGCCCATTGCATGGAAAGCAGGGCAACCAAGGCCACCAGGTACTTCTTCATGAAGCGCTCCCTATATATGTAATTACGTAATGGATGTGCAGCGCCTCATTAATGACATAATAATATTCATTTGGCAATATCCGCAGCAACCGGACGCTGACCTTATAATGGCGCTTTCCAGCGCTGTCTTTGACCATGCCTTTTTCCCTCCCTCCCCCTCTCGACGGTCAGAAATGGAAGTGGCCCGGCTTCTTTGGGGCTGGCGACAGCCTTGCATTGGCGGAGTTGGCCTCGCAGGGAGGGCCGATGGCGGTGCTGGCGGCCACCGCTCAGCAGGCGCTGCGGCTCAAGGAGGAGATGGGGTTCTTTGCGCCTTCGTTGCGGATCTGTCTGCTCCCTGACTGGGAAACGCTGCCTTACGACCATTTCTCGCCACACCATGACCTGGTGTCCGAGCGGTTGGCGACGCTGTATCAATTACATAGTGGCGGGTTTGACGTCGCGATCGTGCCGGTGTCGACGGCGCTATATCGGTTAGCGCCCCCCGGATACATCGCGGCCTACACCTTCCAGCTCAAGCGTGGACAGACGGTGAACCTGGAACGCTTGCGCGAGCAGTTTGCGCTGGCGGGCTATACCCATGTGAATCAGGTCTATTCACCGGGTGAGTTCAGCATCCGTGGCAGCCTGATCGATCTGTTCCCGATGGGATCGGTCGTTCCTTACCGTCTCGATCTGTTCGACAAGGAGCTGGAGACGATCCGGACCTTCGATGTCGACACGCAGCGGACGCTGTATCCGGTTCCGGAAATCCGGCTGCTGCCTGCCCGGGAGTTCCCGACCGACGCGAATGGGGTGAATACTTTCCGTCGGCAGTTCCGCGAGAACTTCGAAGGGGACCCGACCAAGTCCCGGCTATATAAGGATGTCAGCAATGGGCTGACGCCAGCGGGGATCGAGTATTACTTACCGCTGTTCTTCGATGAGACCGGGACGCTGTTCGATTACCTGCCAGCGGATACCCGACTGGTTCTACATCATGACGTGGATGGTGCAGCCCAGCAGTTCTGGCGGGATACCGAATCCCGCTACCGTTTACTATCCGGGGACAAGGATCGCCCGATCCTGCCGCCGGCCCGCCTGTTCCTGAATGTAGAGCAGTTCTTTACCCATACCCACGCCTTTACCCGGCTGGCGATACCGGAAGTCGCCGAGGCGGACAGTCCGACGAAGGAAGCGCCCAAGGTATGGGTGGAGCGGCGCGAGGAAAATCCGCTGTTCCGGCTGCGGGACTTTTTGGCGCAGACGTCGAGCCGGATCTTGCTACTGGCGGAATCGCTGGGGCGGCGCGAAACCTTGCTGAATTACCTGCGTGAGTACGGCCTGCAGCCGACGCTGGTGGAAGACTTCGCGCAGTTTCTGGCAGATGACAGCCGTTTTGCCCTCTGTGTCGGGACAGCTCAACGGGGCTTTGTCACGGATCAATTCACTGTTCTGACCGAGACCGAGCTGTACGCCAATGTGGCGCGCGGTGCCGCGCGGCAGAGAGGCAAACGCACCAACCCGGAAAACCTGCTGCGCGACCTGTCGGAATTGAAGGTGGGCGACCCGGTTGTCCATGAGCAGCATGGGGTGGGCCGCTATCTGGGGCTGGTCAGCATGGACTTGGGGGAAGGCGACACCGAGTTCCTGCATCTGGAATATGCGAGCGACAGCAAGCTCTATATCCCGGTTGCCCAGCTGCATGTGGTCAGCCGCTATGCGGGCGGCAATGCGGAAACGGCGCCATTGCATACCCTGGGTTCGGGTCAGTGGGAAAAGGCCAAGAAGAAAGCCGCCGAGCAGGTGCGCGACACAGCAGCGGAGTTGCTGAACCTGTATGCGCGGCGTGCAGCCCGCCAGGGGTATGCCTTCAAGCTGAACGAACATGATTACGAAGCCTTCTGCGAAGGTTTCGGCTTTGAAGAGACTGCGGACCAGGCGGCAGCGATCGAGGCGGTCATCAAGGACATGACTTCCGGCAAACCGATGGACCGTCTGGTGTGCGGCGATGTGGGCTTCGGGAAGACCGAGGTGGCGCTGCGGGCTGCCTTCGTGGCGGTGGCGGATGGCAAGCAGGCGGCGGTGCTGGTACCGACGACGCTGCTGGCGGAACAGCATTTCCAGACCTTCAGCGACCGGTTTGCGGATTTGCCGGTGAAGGTAGTGGAGCTATCGCGCTTCCGGACGGCGAAGGAACAGGCTGCGGCGCTGAAGGGGTTGGAAGACGGCAGTATCGACATCGTGATCGGTACGCACCGGCTAGTACAGCCGGATGTGAAGTTCGCCCGGCTGGGGCTGGTGATCATCGACGAGGAGCACCGCTTCGGGGTACGCCAGAAGGAGCAATTAAAGGCACTGCGTGCCGAAGTGGACGTTCTGACGCTGACTGCGACACCGATTCCGCGCACCTTGTCGATGTCACTCGAAGGCGTTCGGGACTTCTCTGTGATTGCAACCGCGCCGCAACGGCGGTTGGCGATCAAGACCTTCGTCTCGGCGCATTCGGAAGGGATCATCCGGGAAGCGGTGCTACGCGAACTCAAGCGCGGCGGGCAGGTGTTCTTCCTGTACAACGAGGTGGACACCATCGAATCGATGCGCGAACGACTACAGAAGTTGCTGCCGGAAGCGCGCATCGGCGTGGGTCACGGGCAGATGCGGGAGCGGGAGCTGGAAATCGTGATGCGCGATTTCTATCAGCAGCGCTTCAATCTGTTCCTGTGTACCACCATCATCGAGACCGGCATCGACGTGCCGAATGCGAACACGATCCTCATCCACCGGGCGGACAAGTTCGGGCTGGCGCAACTGCACCAGCTGCGGGGCCGGGTTGGGCGGAGTCACCACCAGGCTTATGCCTACCTGCTGACACCGGAAGGACTCACGACCGCGGCGCAGAAGCGGCTGGAAGCCATTCAGATGATGGAAGATCTGGGCTCTGGCTTCTTCCTGGCGATGCATGACCTGGAAATCCGCGGGGCGGGCGAGGTGCTGGGTGAAGGTCAGAGCGGGCAGGTGCAGGAGATCGGCTTCAATCTATATGCGGAGATGTTGGCCCAGGCGGTGAAGGCGCTGAAGAAAGGGATCGAACCGGACTTTTCGCAGCCGCTGGAGGTGACGACCGAGATCAACCTGCATACGCCTGCGCTGTTGCCCAACGATTATTGCCCGGACGTGCATGAACGACTGGTGCTCTACAAGCGGCTGGCGAATTGCCAAAGCGCGGAAGACCTGGACGAACTGCACCAGGAACTGATCGACCGTTTCGGCCTGCTGCCGCCGCAAGCGGAAGCCTTGATGGAATCGCACCGGCTGCGCCTGCTGGCGCGCCCCCTTGGCATCCAGAAACTGGATGCGACGGATGCGGGGATTACGGTGCAGTTCGTGAAGAACCCGCCGATCGAACCGATCAAGATCATCCAGTTGATCCAGACCAAGCGGCATTACAAGCTGGCCGGGCCGGAAAAGTTGAAGATCGAAAGCAAACTGCCGGATCTGGGCATCCGCATTGCCCGGATCAAAGAGCTGT
>CBIHQA010000434.1:0-3952 GCA_966211475.1 uncultured Neisseriales bacterium | reverse complement strand
TGGTTGCGGTTCACATAGATGTTGCCGATGTGGGCGTGCTGCTTCACCCAGTCGATATGCGCGTCGATGCGGCTGTGGATGCCCAGCGTCAGGCCGTAGCCGGTGGCGTGGATGGCATTCAGCACCTTGGGCAGGTCGCCGGCCTTCCAGCGGATCACGTGCAGCACCGGGCCGAACACTTCGCGTTCCGGCAGCTGGTCCAGGCCAATCTCGAAGGCGACCGGCTGCACGAAGTTGCCGCGGCTGCCGGCGGCCGGCGCCGGGGCGTGAGCGATCTCAGTCGCGGTCTGGCGCAGCGTGGCGACGTAGCGGTCCAGCTCCAGCTTGGAGTTCACGTCGATCACCGGGCCGACGTCGGTGGACAGCTCGGCCGGGTCGCCCAGCTTCAGCTCGTCCATGTAGCCCTTCAGTAGCTTGATGATGCCGTCGGCCACGTCGTCCTGGACGAACAGCAGGCGTAGCGCCGAGCAGCGCTGACCGGCGCTGTTGAAGGCAGAGGTCACCACGTCTGCCACCACTTGTTCCGGCAGGGCAGAGGAGTCGACGATCATCGCGTTCAGGCCGCCGGTTTCCGCCACCAGCGGCAGGATCGCGCCGTTGCGGTTCGCCAGGCCCCGGAACAGGGTCTGCGCCACCTCGGTGGAACCGGTGAACACCACGCCATCCAGGCGGTTGTCGCCGATCACCTGCTTGCCGATCTTCGAACCGGAACCCGGCAGGAAATTGAGCACGCCACCCGGCACGCCGGCTTCCAGCAGCAGTTCCACCGCGCGGCAGGCCACCAGCGGGGTCTGGCCGGCCGGCTTGGCGATCACCGCGTTACCAGCGGCGATGGCGGCGGTCAGCTGGCCCAGGAAGATCGCCAGCGGGAAGTTCCACGGGCTGACGCAGAAGAACACGCCGCGGCCGGACAGGAACAGCTGGTTGTCCTCGCCGGTGACGGCCGGCAGCTGGATCGGCTTGCCCATCAGGCGCTTGGCTTCGTTGGCGTAGAAGCGGCAGTAGTCCACCGCCTCGCGCACTTCGCCCAGCGCGTCGTTGACGGTCTTGCCGCCTTCACGCACCAGCAGCGCGATCAGCTCGGTCTGGTTCTCTTCCAGCAGGTTGGCGGCGCGGTACAGCGCGGCGGCGCGCACTTCCACCGGGGTCAGCGACCACTCGTCCGCCGCCTTGTGCGCGGTCTTCAGCGCGAACTCCACCTGCTCTTCACCGGCATTGACCACCGAGCCGATCACTTCCGAGATCTGCGCCGGGTTGTAAGCCGGCACGGCCTCGCCACCGAAACGGGTGCCACCGATGATGGGCACCGCTTCCCAGGCGCGTTGGAAGAAGCGCTGGATGTCGCGCAGCAGGGGTTCGTGTACGTTCGGATCGGCCATGTTGAGTCCCTTCGAATTCGGTCGGTCGCTGAAGATGTCCATCGGCAGCGAAATCTTGCTGTGTCCCTTGATCTCGGCGGCAGCCACCTTGGCGGCCGGGTCGGCAATCACGTCGTCGATCGGCAGTTTGGCGTCGCCCAGCCGGTTGACGAAGGAACTATTGGCACCGTTTTCCAGCAGGCGGCGTACCAGGTAAGGTAGCAGCGTGTGGAAGGAGCCCACCGGCGCATACACCCGCACCGGCACCTGGGCAGCGCTCATCTGCGAGCGGTGCAGCATCTCGCCCATGCCATGCAGGCGCTGGAATTCATAATCCACATTCGGGAATTCCGCGCCCTCGCCTCGGGTCAGCGTCAGGAAGAACGCCACGGTGTGGGCGTTGTGCGTGGCGAACTGCGGGTAGAACGCACTGCCGTGGCCCAGGATGCGGCGACCGCAAGCCATGTAGGACACGTCGGTGTGCGGCTTCTTGGTGTAGACCGGGAAGCCTTCCAGCCCCGCGAGCTGAGCACGCTTGATCTCGGCATCCCAGTAGGCACCCTTCACCAGACGGATCGGGATGGTCTTGCCATGCTTGCGGGCCAGGTCAGCCAGCCAGTCGATCACCAGCGGCGCGCGCTTCTGGTAGGCCTGCACGGCGAGGCCGAGGCCATTCCAGTCGGCCAGCGACGCATCGGCGAACACCGCTGCGAAGATCTCCAGGCTCAGTTCCAGCCGGTCGGCCTCTTCCGCATCCAGCGTCAGCAGGATGTTGGCGTCCTTGGCCTGCTGACACAGTTGCAGTACCACCGGCACCAGCTCGGCCAACACGCGTTCGCGCTTCAGGTATTCATAACGGGGGTGCAGCGCAGACAGCTTCACCGAAATGCTGTTGCGACCGAAGAAATCGGCCTTCGGCGCGGTGCGCAGCGCATTGATCGCATGGCGGTAGTCGGCCAGGTAGCGCGCCGCGTCGGCAGCGGTGAAAGCGGCCTCGCCCAGCATGTCGAAGGAGTAGCGGAACTCGGGCAGCGCCTCGGATTCCTTGATGGCGTCCTCGATGGTCTCGCCGATCACGAATTCCTTGGCCAGGATACCCATCGCCGTCTTCACGCCTTGCCGCAGCGACACATCGCCCAGCTTGGCCGTCAGGCGCGACAGCAGCTGGCGCGGCTCATTGGTCAGGTTGACGATCTTGCCCGACAGCATCAGGCCCCAGGTCGAGGCATTCACCAACCAGTGCTGGCTGCCACCCAGGTGCTTGTCCCACTCGCCCTTGCCGAGCAGGCCGCGGATCAGCTGGTCGGCCGTGTTGTTGTCGGGGATGCGCAGCAGCGCTTCGGCGAGGCACATCAGGATCACACCTTCCTGCGTGTCCAGGCCGTATTCCTGCAAGAAGGCATCCAGCTTGGTCAGTCGGCGCTGCCGCACCTGGGCCACCAGGTCATGGGCGGTGCGCTGGGTGCGCGCTCGCAGCGGCTCCGCCAAGGTCGCATCGGCCAGCAGCGGCGCGAGCGCCTCGGCTTCGTCGATCAGGAAGCGGGGACGCAGGTTTTCGAGGCCTGCCGCCACCGGGGGGATTGGAGATTGCATCATCGTCATGTCCGACTCACGGAGCTAGGGGTTCACCGACAGACGAACAGCTTCCGACCGCACCGGCACACGGCAGCCACCCTGCATGGGGTAGCGTGTCTCGCTCCTGCCGGCGACGCCCGGAACCGCTCGTCGCCACCCGCTCCCGTGTAAAAACAGGCCGCGGCGAAGGGGGTCGCCGCGGCGTCCTACTACAGCTTAGGAGGGGTATTGTCCGCCGCCTCATGGGGCCGGCGTGTTTTGTTCATGATATTCAGCAAAACACAGAATGTGGTTTTGAGGTTTCATCACACTGCCAGTCTTTATTCTGCAAATAGCAATATTCACAGAATGTTTGATTCAATCCCGTTGAACTAACCCGCGCCGACAGCCGTTTCATTCCTGATTCGCCGCGCGGCGCACCCCCACAGCGCACGTCCCCTTCCGCGTTCTTGGCCCAAGACATCAGCCTTATTTATCCAAAGATTTTCATTATTGATTTCACAAATCAAAACCCGCTCCCTAAGATGCCCCGCACAGGCCGGAATCCCCCTTACCAGCCCATAAATACAAGGAGCGACCCATGTGGAACCCTGAGACCGTTGCCGATTTCGACCCCGAACTGTGGTCCGCCGTTCAAGCGGAAGCGCAGCGACAGGAAGACCACATCGAGCTGATCGCTTCCGAGAACTACGCCAGCCCGCGCGTGATGGCCCTGCAAGGCACCGTGCTGACCAACAAGTACGCCGAGGGCTATCCCGGCAAGCGCTACTACGGTGGCTGCGAACACGTCGACGTGGCGGAGACGCTCGCCATCGAACGCGCCAAACAACTGTTCGACGCCGACTACGCTAACGTCCAGCCGCATTCCGGCAGTCAGGCCAACGCTGCCGTCTACATGGCGCTGGTCAACCCGGGCGACACCGTGCTGGGCATGAGCCTCGCCCACGGCGGCCACCTGACCCACGGCGCCAAGGTCAACTTCTCCGGCAAGATCTACAACGCCGTGCAGTACGGCCTGA
>CBIHQA010000433.1:0-3959 GCA_966211475.1 uncultured Neisseriales bacterium | reverse complement strand
CGTGACGCGCGACAACGTGGACAAGGTGGAACGTTACGCGGGCCAGTACCGCTGACGGACACCCAAGAGGCAAAGCAAAAATGAAGGAGACAGAAACCATGCAAGCCATTGCGCCCAACCAGTCCTCGCAGGGACAGGGTACGCCGGCTCCCGCCGCAGACGAGCGGGTGAGGCAGATATCCTGGAGCCGCCGCCTGTTGAACCGGCCGGAGTTCGCTTCGATTTCCGGTGCCATCCTGGTGTTCGTCGTGTTCGGCCTGGCTGCCGGCGGTTCCGGCATGTTCAACCTGGACGGGGTGATGAACTGGTCGGTGGTGGCCGGTTACCTGGGCATCATCGCCATCGGCGCCTGCCTGCTGATGATCGCGGGTGAGTTCGACCTGTCACTGGGTTCGATGATCGGTTTCTCCGGCATGATGATTGCCATTCCGCCGCTGTACTTCCATTGGCCGGTGTGGGCGGCGATCATTTTCGCCTTCGCGGGTTCGATGGCATTGGGCTGGCTCAACGGCTACCTGGTGATCAAGACCCGGCTGCCGTCCTTCATCGTGACGCTCGCCTTCCTGTTCATCCTGCGCGGCCTGACGCTGGCGCTATCCATCCTGTTCACCGACCGCACCATCGTGTCCGGTATCGGCGACATGGCGCAGCAGGACTGGCTGGCCCGCACGCTGTTCTACGGCCACGTGGGCGACCGCCTGTTCATCTGGATGGCCGACCATGGCTGGGTGACTGCGCTGTCCGACGGCCGCCCGCTGGTGCCCGGTATCCCCAAGGTGATCCTGTGGTGGTTCGCGCTGGCTGCGGTATCCGCCTTCATCCTGGCCCGTACCCGCTTCGGCAACTGGATCTTCGCGGTGGGCGGTGATGCCAACGCCGCCAAGAACGTGGGTGTGCCTGTGCGCAAGGTGAAGATCAGCCTGTTCATGTTCACGGCGTTCTGCGCCTGCCTGTTTGCGACGCTGCAAGTGGTCGACATCGGCTCGGCTGCCGCCGACCGCGGCATCCAGAAGGAGTTCGAGGCCATCATCGCCGCGGTGATCGGCGGGGCGCTGCTCACTGGTGGCTACGGTTCGGTGATCGGGGCCTGCTTCGGCGCGCTGATCTTCGGTGTGGTGCAGATCGGCATCACCTACACCAACATCAATTCCGACTGGTTCCGCGTCTTCCTCGGCCTGATGCTGCTGATCGCGGTGATCTTCAACAATTTCATCCGCCGCCGCGTGACGGAAGCGAGGTAAGGGAAATGGACATCCAACCGAATCCGAACTCCGAATACATCCTCGAACTGGATGATGTGGTCAAAACTTTCGGCAGCGTGATCGCGCTGAATGGCGTCACCCTCAAGCTGCGTCGCGGCGAGGTGCATTGCCTGCTGGGCGACAATGGGGCTGGCAAGTCCACGCTGATCAAGACGCTGGCGGGCGTGCACCAGCCGACCACGGGCCAGTACCTGGTGGACGATGCGCCGGTGAGTTTCGAATCACCCCGGGACGCGCTGGATTGCGGCATTGCCACCGTGTACCAGGATCTGGCGCTGGTGCCGCTGATGAGTGTGGCGCGCAATTTCTACATGGGGCGCGAGCCACTGGTACGCCGCTTTGGCCTGTTCCCGGTGCTGGACCATCAATTGATGGCGGAAACCTCGCGCGCCAAGCTGGCCGAGATGGGCATCCGCATCCGCGACGCGGAGCAGCCGGTTGGCACCATGTCCGGCGGCGAAAAACAGTGCTTGGCCATTGCCCGTGCGATCCACTTCGGCGCCCGCGTGCTGATCCTGGACGAGCCGACGGCGGCGCTGGGGGTGAAGCAGTCCTTCAACGTGCTAAAGCTGATCCACAAGGCGCGTGAGCGGGGTATCTCGGTGATCTTCATCACCCACAACGTGCACCATGCCTATCCGATCGGCGATTCGTTCACCGTGCTCAACCGCGGCAAGTCGATGGGGACCTACACCAAGGAAACCATCAGCAAGGACGAGGTGCTGGACATGATGGCCGGTGGTGCCGAAATGCAGAAAATGATGGCCGAACTCGACGGCGTGACGATTTAAGGAACAAGCAGCATGCAGAACAAGACTTCCTTTGCCGCCGGCCGCCGCCTGGACCTGATCTGTCTGGGCCGGGTCGCGGTGGACCTGTACGCGCAGCAGATTGGCTCGAAGCTGGAAGACGTGGCGAGCTTTGCCAAATACCTGGGCGGTTCGTCCGGCAACGTGGCGTTCGGGACCGCCCGGTTGGGGCTGAAGTCCGCCATGCTGAGCCGCGTCGGCGACGAGCAGATGGGGCAATTTCTGATCGATACGCTGGCCGCCGAGGGCTGCGACGTGTCGCATCTACGACGCGACCCGAACCACCTCACCGGCTTGGTGCTGCTCGGCATCAAGGACCGCGATAGCTTCCCGCTGCTGTTCTACCGCGACCACTGCGCCGACATGGCGATCTCGGTGGAAGACATCGATGAAGGCTTCATCGCGTCGAGCAAGGCACTCGCCATTACCGGCACCCACCTGTCGCGCCCCGATGTGCTGGCGGCTGCCAGCCTGGCGCTCGACTATGCCCGCCGCAACAATGTGCGCACCGTGCTCGACATCGACTACCGCCCGGTGCTGTGGGGCCTCACTGGCAAGGGCGACGGCGAGACCCGCTTCATCGCTGACGGTGGAGTGACCCAGCATCTGCAAGCGATCCTGCCGAAGTTCGACCTGATCGTCGGCACCGAAGAGGAATTCCGCATCGCCGGTGGTCACGATGACCTGATCGCCTGCCTGAAGGCGGTGCGCCAGGTGTCGAACGCCACGTTGGTGGTGAAGCTCGGCCCGCTCGGCTGCGCGGTGCTTGACGGCGCGATCCCGGATCGCATCGAAGACGCCGGCCTGCAGCGTGGCGTACAGGTGGAAGTGCTCAATGTGCTGGGTGCCGGCGACGCCTTCCTGTCCGGCTTCCTCAGTGGCTGGCTGCGTGGCGAGGACTACGACGCCTGCTGCCGCTACGCCAATGCCTGCGGCGCGCTGGTGGTCAGCCGCCATGCTTGCGCCCCGGCCATGCCGACCCCGGCGGAGCTCGCTTACTTCCTCGAATCGCAACCGGTGCGCCCGGCGGAAGACAAATACCTCAACCACCTGCACCGGGTGACCGTGCCGCGGGCAACGTGGAATGAAGTGCTGGTGTTCGCCTTCGACCACCGCAACCAGCTGTTCGAACTCTCCCAGCAAACCAGTCAGCCGGAGTCGCGCATCGGCAAACTCAAGCAGTTGCTGGTGGAGACGGTGGCTGAGGTGGAAGCCCAGCACAATCTCACCGGCAAGGTCGGCATCCTCGCCGACGACCGCTACGGCCAGGACGCGCTGAACGCCGCCACCGGCCGCGGCTGGTGGATCGGCCGACCGGTGGAGCTGCCGCTGTCCAACCCGCTGGAATTCGAATGGGGCCGCTCGATCGGCTCGCACCTCGCCAGCTGGCCGAAGGAACACGTGGTGAAGTGCCTGGTGCAGTACCACCCGGACGACACCATCGAGAACCGGCTAGAGCAGGAAGCCCAGTTGCAGGCGCTGTACCAGGCGGTGCAGGTATCAGGTCACGAACTGCTGCTGGAAGTCATCCCCGCCAAGGCGCTGCCGCAGCAACCGGATACGGTCTACCGGGCCATGAAGCGGCTGTACAACCTCGGCATCTACCCGGAGTGGTGGAAACTCGAACAACCGGCCAGCGAGGCCTGGCCCGCCATTGATGCGCTGATCGAAGAACGCGACCCGCACTGCCGTGGCGTGGTGCTGCTCGGGCTGAATGCCCCGGTCGAGGTGCTGCGCGAAGGCTTCCGCGCGGCGCGTGGTTCGAAGACCTGCCGCGGCTTCACCGTTGGCCGTACCATCTTCTACGAGCCGGCCCGCCAGTGGTTCATGGGCGAGCTGGACGACGCCGGCCTGAAGCGCGAAACCGCCGCCATCTTCGTCAGCCTGA
>CBIHQA010000432.1:0-3969 GCA_966211475.1 uncultured Neisseriales bacterium | reverse complement strand
ATGGGCTCGCTGATGGAATGGAAGCTTAAAGAAGGCTTCCAGATGCGGGAATCCACGCTATGATCGAATCAGTTTTAACCATGGGTTAAAGATGGGATGGATACGCTTCAGGAAATGCGCACTATCGTCGCCGTGGCGCGTGGCGGCAGCTTGTCCGCCGCGGCGCGGGAACTGGCCGTCTCGGTGGCGATGATCAGCAAGCGCGTTGGCGCCATCGAGGCGAGGCTGGGGGTACGTCTGCTCAACCGCACCACCCGCAGGACGTCCCTCACGCCGGAGGGGGAGCAATACGTGCGGGACTGCCGGCGCATTCTGGATGACGTGGCGGAGCTGGAGTCCTCCCTCACCGCCTCGGCCGCGAAACCCGCCGGCATGGTGCGCCTGACCGCCACCACCGGCTTTGGCCGCCGCATCCTCACGCCGCTGCTGGCCGACTTCAGCCGCCTGCACCCCGATGTGCATGTGCGGCTATCACTGTCCGACGCGGTGCAGGATCTCGCCGGCGGCCGTCACGACGTGGCATTGCGGCTGGCGCCGCTAGCCGACTCCACCCTGGTGGCTACCCGGCTCGCCACCAACCGGAGGGTCGTGGTCGGTAGCCCCGACTACCTGGCTCGCGCCGGCATGCCAAGCCATCCGATCGACCTGCTCAAGCACAACTGCATCGTGATCCAGGGCAGCAGCGAAGCCCTGTTGGAATGGACCTTCCTCGGTCCCGACGGCCCAATGCCGGTGCCGATCCGAGGCAGCCTCTCCACCGACAATGGTGACGTGCAGCACGAACTCGCACTGCTCGGCGCCGGCCTCGCGCTGAAGTCGATCTGGGACATCGCTGACGACGTGCGCAGCGGCCGCCTGGTCGCCGTGCTGCCCGACTACCCCTGTCCGCCGGCCGATATCCATGCCGTCTATCTGTCGCGTCATTTCCTGCCGCGACGCGTGACGACGCTGGTTTCCTGGCTGCGCGATGCGCTCGCCAGCCGTGAGGAAGCCGTCCTCGCGCAATTGCCCTCCGCCGGTAGCCGCAGCTAGTGCCTATACTGGATTCAACCACACCGAAACTTGCCGATATGCTGTTCCGCCAACTGTTCGACGTTGCCTCCTCGACCTACACCTACCTGCTTGCCGACGCCCACCAGCGCGAGGCCGTGCTGATCGACCCCGTGTACGAGCAGCATGACCGCGACGCCGCGCTGATCCGTGAACTCGGCCTGACGCTGACCGTCACCCTCGACACCCATTGCCACGCCGACCACGTGACCGGTGCCTGGCTGATGCACAAGGCCTTCGGCAGCCGCATCGGGCTCGCGGCTACCTACGGGGCGGAGAACGTCGACCTGCCGCTGATGAATGGCGACCGTGTCCGCTTCGGCCGGCATACGCTGGAAGTACGCGCCACGCCGGGCCACACCGATGGCTGCTTGTCCTTTTACTGTTCGGCCATGGGCGCCGTCTTCACCGGCGATGCACTGCTGATCCGCGGCGCGGGCCGCACCGATTTCCAGCAGGGCGACGCGCATACGCTGTTCCACTCGATCCAGACGCGCATCTTCTCCCTGCCGGACGACACCCTGATCTACCCGGGCCACGACTACCAGGGACGCACCGTCAGCACGGTGGAAGAGGAAAAGCGCTTCAATCCGCGCGCAGGCGGCGGCGCCAACGAAACCGACTTCGTCGGCTACATGGACAACCTGCGCCTGCCACACCCGAGGCGGCTGGAGATCGCGCTGCCCGCCAACCTGCGTTGCGGCGAACCGGAAACCGAACCGGAGGCCCGCCCGACCTGGGGTCCGGTGGTACTGAGCTACGGCGGCGTGCCGGAGATCGTGCCCTACTGGGTCGCTGGCCACCGCGACCGGGTGCATCTGCTGGACGTGCGGCAGGAAGAAGAAGTCGACCACGACAAGCTGCCGGGCGTGCTACACATCCCCTTGGCAACGCTGCGCCAGCGCGCCAGCGAGATCCCCTCCGACAAACCGGTGGTGACCCTGTGCCGCTCCGGCCGCCGCTCCGCCATGGCGGTCTCGATCCTGAAAGAAACCGGTCGCAGCGATGTCGCAAATGTCGCCGGCGGCCTGCTGCGCTGGCGGGAGGAAGGGTTGCCGTTGTAGCGCGGCCACCAAGGCGTCCGGGCTACAAAGGGCGTACCTAGTGCTGTGCCGATGTGAGCCTGAAAAGCAAAACGGGCGAACCCGAAGGTCCGCCCGTTTCTCATTGCGCTGATGCGCCGGACTTAGTTGCCGAGCAGATGCGCCACGCCAGCCCGCTCTTCTTCCAGCTCGGCCAGGGTGTGGTTCATGCGTTCGCGGCTGAATTCGTCGATTTCCAGCCCTTGGACGCGGGTGTACTCGCCGTTTTCGCAGGTCACCGGCACGCCGTACATCACGCCTTCCGGAATGCCGTAGCTGCCGTCCGACGGCACGCCCATGGTCACCCACTTGCCGTTGGTGCCCAGCACCCAGTCGCGCACGTGGTCGATCGCGGCGTTGGCAGCGGAAGCAGCCGAAGACAGGCCGCGCGCTTCGATGATGGCGGCGCCGCGCTTGCCGACGGTCGGCAGGAACACATTGCGGTTCCACTCTTCGTCATTGATCAGCGACTTGATGCTCTGGCCGCCGACGGTGGCGTAGCGGTAGTCCGGGTACATGGTCGGGCTGTGGTTGCCCCACACGATCAGCTTTTCGATCTCGCTGACCGGCTTGCCGCTCTTGGCCGCCAGTTGCGACAGCGCGCGGTTGTGGTCCAGGCGCAGCATGGCGGTGAAGTTCTTGGCCGGCAGATCCGGCGCGCTCTTCATCGCGATGTAGGCATTGGTGTTGGCCGGGTTGCCGACCACCAGTACCTTCACATCGCGGCTGGCGACGTCGTTCAGCGCCTTGCCCTGCACGGTGAAGATCTTGGCGTTCTCTTGCAGCAGGTCCTTGCGTTCCATGCCCGGGCCACGCGGGCGGGCACCGACCAGCAGCGCCACATCGGCATCCTTGAAGGCCACGTTCGGGTCATCAGCGGCAACCACGCCTTGCAGCAGCGGGAAGGCGCAGTCATCCAGCTCCATGATGACGCCCTTCAGGGCCTGCTGGGCCTTCTCCATCGGCACTTCCAGCAATTGCAGGATCACCGGCTGGTCTTTGCCCAGCATCTCGCCACTGGCGATGCGGAACAGCAGGCTGTAGCCGATCTGGCCGGCGGCGCCGGTTACGGCGACGCGTACGGGTGCTTTCATGGTCTTCGCTCCACGTGTCTTCTTGGTTGGGGTACGGCCCCCTTCAGGGAACCTCGAAAAGATGCGTCCGTATCTGCCTACAGAATGTTTGGCAGGGCGCCTGCAGTCGGGTGAGTTCCAGTTTCCGACGAACGGTTCCCGGTCATCAACGTGCTCGACAGCGGCTTCGACACCTTTTCGACGTTGCCCGGCTGGCAGGGGAAACAGCGCAACTTCTGAACTGGCGGGCCTGTACAAGCCCTTGATGCCGCGCGGCTTTCCGCTCATCGTGCAGTGCAAAATGGCGGGCTAAGTCTAGCACGCCGACCCTGCCTTGACGATAGCAGAAGCCGGCATGTTGCACGAAGCCCACGCTTGTCTTGTGTCTTATACAAGACTTGCATGGACAACGCCGCCATCGCCATCCATAATGCGCAGCACATGCGACCGACGCGCCCTGTTTATTCACCGCTCTATCAGCAGGTTAGGCAGCATCTGCTCGATGCCCTTTCCGCTGGCGAGTGGCGTGCCGGGGATGTGTTGCCGAGCGAGTTCACGCTGGCCGACCGCTTTGGCGTCAGTCAGGGCACAGCCCGCAAGGCTTTGGACGCACTGGTGTCTGAAGGGTTGCTGGTCCGCCGCCAGGGAGTTGGCACCTTCGTGTCGGATTGGCCGGGCGAGTGGGAAGACGGCCGGGTGGTGCTGACCGGGCAGGAGATCTCGCAGCACGCCGACCGTGTGTCGACCGAACTGCTGACCTGCGG
>CBIHQA010000431.1:0-3969 GCA_966211475.1 uncultured Neisseriales bacterium | reverse complement strand
TGTGGACGTGATTGCCGCGTTGCAGGCCGGTTGGACGGTTTGGCAGCTGGAAGGCATCCGGCTGCGCGGCGCGGCGATGGAGGCATCCGGCCGGATGCAGCAATTGGCCGATGGCGCCATCGTCGGTCAGCTGGGGGTGGGGTCGGCCAAGTTGCGCCTGCCGACGGCGACCTGGCGGATCGATGGTAAAGGCGGGCGGTGGAATCTGACTCGCACATCGGCTGCCGCAGCGCCGGCTGCCCCTGAGACGCCGGCTTCGAGCCCCTGACGCAGTCTCCAAGCCGCCGGGATCCCGGCGGTTTTATCCCCTCAGTACACTGGCTAACCGTTCCACCGCTTGCATCAGTCGCGGCGTTGGAACGGTGAAGGCGATCCGCAGGTGTTCGCGGGCGCGATATTCCCCGAAATCCAGACCGGGCGTGATTGCCACGTAGGTTTCTTCCAGCAGGCGCCGCGCGAGTGCCTCGCTATCTTCCGTCACCTGGCTGCAATCGGCATACACATAGAAGGCACCTTGCGGGGTGCTGCCAATGCGCAGACCGAGGCTACCGAGTGCCGGCAGCAGGCTGTCGCGCCGGGTGGCGAGTTCCTGCCGTCGTTCTTCCAGCAGCGCCAGCGTATCGGGCCGGAAGGCCGCCAGCGCGGCGTGCTGAGCGGGGGTCGAGGCGGCGATGAAGACGTTCTGCGCCAGCCGGGTGACCGCTTCCAGGTAGGCTTCCGGCACTACCAGCCAACCCAGCCGCCAGCCGGTCATCTGGAAATACTTCGAGAAACTGTTGACCACGAACAGGTCGTCGGACACCGACAGCGCGGTTTCGGCCGGGGTGTCGAAGACCAGGCCCTGGTAGATCTCGTCCACGATCAGGGCGCTGCCAGCGGCGTCGCAGGCAGCCTTCAGGGCGCGCAGTTCGTCGAGGCTGAGTACGGTACCGGTAGGGTTGGCCGGCGAGGCAACCAGGGTGGCGGCGAGGCCTTCGGCATGGGCGGCGACATGCTCGGGGAGCAGCTGGTAACGGCTGTCGGGGCCAACCGGGACGTTGACCGGTTCACCCTCCAGCAAGCTGACGAAGTGCCGGTTGCAGGGGTAGCCGGGGTCGGTGAGCAGTACCCGGTCGCCGGGGGAAACCAGGGCACCGAGGGCCAGCAGCAGTGCGCCGGAGGCTCCCGCCGTGACGACGATGCGGCGCGGATCGATTTGCACGCCGAAGCGGTCGGCGTAGAAGCCGGCGATGGCTTCACGCAGCGCCGGCAGGCCCAGGGCTGCGCTGTAGCGGGTGTGTCCGTTGACCAGCGCCTGCTGGCCGGCTGCGATTACCTGCGGCGGCGTCGGGAAATCCGGCTCGCCGATTTCCAGGTGAATCACGTCGCGGCCGGCCTGTTCCAGTTGCTGGGCACGCTCGAGCAGGGCCATGACATGGAACGGCGCGATGTGGTCCATGCGCGTCGCCAGGCGGTTGATGGGGGGGAGGGGGCGATTCATTCAAGGTTCCTCGGCGACGAAGGCATCCTTTTCCAAGGCGGCGCTGTTGGTCAGGAACTGATCCAGCGTATGGGCCGGGGACAGGCGCAGCGTCGGGGGGAGCAGGGTGGTGTCGATGTCCAGAGTGTTGTCGTCGTTAGCGCTCAGATAGCCGGCCAGCAGCCAGCCACTCCAGGCGAGGATACAGGCCGCGATACCGGCCTTCCACAGCGCCGGTTTGCGCAGGCGGCTAGCGTAGAGCAGGTGGAGGGCGACCAGTAGGCCGGCGCCCAGGCCAACCAGGCCGAAATGCATCCAGCTGGCTAGCTCGGTGGTGTTAAAGGCGAAGGCCAGTACGGCGGCGCCGTGGCTTTCGACGGCCAGCGCGGCCATGCCGAGGCAGGCAAGGCTGCCGTGGGCGAAGAAGCGCCCGCGTCCGACGAAGATGCGACCGAGGACTGCCCAGACCGCTGCCCAGGCCGGGATGCCGACCAGCAAGGGCACCAGGCCGCTGACCGCGGGGGCCCAGCTTTGCGTGTCGAACTGGCCGTACCAGGCAACCAGACCGGCCAGGCCAAGGGTCAGGACGAACAGCAGGGCGAAGGTGCCGCTCCAGTTCAGCAACTGGCCCGGGATGGCTGGCTGGGACAGGATACGGGTCGGGGGCAGCGTGGTGGCGAGGGTGCGCAGTCGCAAGTGGCTTTCGCCCAGTTGCAGGGTGAGTTCAGTCTGCAGGGTGACGTCGCGGACCCGTTCACGGGGACGGCCACGGTTGTCGAGGCGGTAGACGCCGTTCTCGCTGTCGCAATCGAGCAGCGAGAAGGTGCCGTCGCCTTCCAGCGAGATCGACAGATGCAGCGGCGAGACCGCGTCGTCGTCCAGGATCACCGCGTTGTGGTAGTCGCGGCCGATGGTGGCCGGGAACTGGTCGAGGCGGTGGCGGGCAGTGACGCGGCCGTGCTCGTCCAGTTGTTCGACGAAGATCAGGTCCGCCATGCGAACGCCTCCAGATAGCGTCGCGCCACCAGGCGGGCGTTGGCAAAGCTGATGCCGGACACTTGCAACTGCGACAGCAGGCCGGCGTGTTCGCGGTTCAGCGTGGCGAGCTTGAGCACCATATCGTACAGGCCGGGCAGGCGGCGGTAGCCGCGTACGCAAAGTGCTACCTTGATGTCCAGGCCGTTCTGGCGGACGAAGTCGGTGTTGCAGGAGAAGGGGCCGACGTCTTCATCGGTGCCGCCCATGTCCTCGTAGGGTTGCTCGAAGTAGTTCTGCATCAGCAGGTAGAAGCGCACGTAGTTGAGCTGTGGCGCTTCCAGGTAGTCGTGGACGAATTGCAGCTTGCCGGTGGTGTGCTCGCGGTAGAGGAACAGGTCGTCCTCGGTCGAACACTGCTGGGCGAAGCGGCGGTACAGGCGGCTGGGCGCTTGGTCGGTATCCGCCCAGCACTTGGAGTAGCTGCCGAGCTGCGCCGGCACCTGGTAGCCGTGGAAGTTGGCGGCGGGCAGCGGTTGGCGGGTCAGGCCGCTGACGATGCGGGCCTGGTTGTCCAGTAGCTGGGTGCGTAGCGCATTGAGGGGCTTCTTGCCGTCCAGCGGCGGGCGGTTGAGCAGCCTTAGTACGTAGATGGCCGGAACCAGGAAACCGATCTGGTTGCCGGCGGTGGCCACGTTGACGCCAACCACGCGGCCGTCGGCGAGGATGGCCGGGCCGCCTGACATGCCGGGGTTAATGGCGCCGGTGTAGTGGACCTTCTCGTAGAGCGAGGCGAGCAGGCCGTTGTAGTTGCCTTCGACGATGGTGAAGCCGAGGTCGTGCGGGGTACCGATGGCGTAGGCGCGGGTGCCCTTGGCGACCGGGCCGGTTTCGAGCTGGAAGAAGTCTTCGGCGCGGCGGCCGGTTTCCACCACCGCCAGGTCGTTGACGACGTCGAAGTTGATGAGTTTGAGCGGCAGCGTCTGGCCGTCGGCGTAGTAGACCTCGCCGCGATAGAGTTCCGGGTGGAACACGAGGTCGGACACCACGTGGTAGTTGGTGACGATCTGACCGCGTGCGTTGACGATGAAGCCGGAGCCGAGCGAGGCCTTGGTGTTGGCGCTCTTTTCCAGGATGCGGACCTGGACGATGCGCTGCTTGCTGGCATCGAACACGGCCTCGGTGGGCGGGGTGTCGGCATGGGCTGCCAGCGCCAGGCAGGCTAGCGCCAGCAGCAAGGCGCGGAACAATTGGAGCATTCCTTTGGCATCCCGATGCGAAAAACAGATTGTATCGCGTCCTTTCATAGAAGGTATTGCCGGGAGGTAACGGTTTGGGGATGGAATTACCCGTTGGGTCAGGACGGGGAGGTAAAGGTGGGTTGGTGATGGGCTAGGTGAGTGGGGTTGGGTGTTTAGCGCTGTCGCGCGGGTTTAAGGCATTTTCAGCCGGAGTTCGTCCGGCGGCCGACTTACTTTTTTTGCTTCGCCAAGAAAAGTAAGCAAAAGAAGGCGACCCCGAGTCGTCGGCCCTTC
>CBIHQA010000430.1:0-3969 GCA_966211475.1 uncultured Neisseriales bacterium | reverse complement strand
CGCTTGGCGGGGTCTTTTGTTTGGCAGCAGATGGGAATCAGCCCGCGCAGTAGCCCCGACAAAGCGCGCGCAGGCTATGGCTAGCCTCCACGGTGAAGTCGAACATCAGTGCTTTCAATTCCATCAGCTCGATCAGGCCCTTGAGCGCACGGGGCGGGTGAGCGGTCTGCCACAGTCCGATCAGCATGCAGTACAGGCCCAGCAGCAGGTGCGTGCCTTCCCCTTCGGGCAAGCCCTTGACCACCTGTTCCAGCAGGCCGCCGCATACCACCAGTTTTTCCGCCAGCATCTGCTTGAAGTTCAACGCCACCGCCGAGCCGACGTTCTGCTCCAGCACGGTGGAGACGATGCAAGCCATGGGCAGGAAGGCAGGGTGATGTTGCTGGTAGAGCAGCACCCAGTCCGCCAGTTCGTTGGGTGACAGGGGACTGCCGGCGCGCAGTAGGGCTTCCAGTGCATCCAGTTGTTGCTTGAAGTGTTCTTCGACCAGGCAGAGGTAGATTTCTTCCCGGGAGTCGAAATAGAGATAGACGGTGCCCTTGGCCAGTCCGGCCTGCTGGGCGATGTCGTCGACCCTGGGGAGTAGATCGCCGGCCTGGAACAGGCTCAGCGCTGCATCGAGGATGGCCCGTCGACGTTCGTTCTTTGCTGCGGCATCGCGTGCCCGTTTGAATGTTTTGCTTGTCATGGGGGCTGTCATGATGTCCTCTGTCGTTCTTTCCCGCGCCGCATCAAGGCAGCTTCCCTCCCGTTGTAGCAGCTATGGCGTGACTTCGCTGTGCAGTCATTAATACAAACGAACGAGCGGATGTGCGGTTTTCAGGACGACAAATTGACGTTTACGTAAACGTTATGTACATTCTCTCTGGAATGACGTTTCTCACCATGCGATCGGAATTGCGCATGCCAAACTCCGCCCAGTCCAAACGGACTTACACGATCACCGAGCTTGCGCGCGAGTTCGACATCACGACCCGGGCCATCCGCTTCTATGAGGATGAAGGCCTGCTTTCTCCCCAACGGATAGGCCGTAACCGCGTTTACACCTCTCGCGAGCGCGTGCGGCTGATGCTGATCCTGCGCGGCAAGCGGCTCGGCTTCACGCTGTCCGAGGTGAAAGAGCTGTTCGACATCTATGACGCATCGCGCGATCAGGTGCCACAGTTGATGCAGTACCTGAAGATTCTGCACTACCGGCGGGCTTCGCTGGAACAGCAGCGGCGCGATATCGATGCCGTGCTGAAGGAAATCGAGGCCTTCGAGCGTCAGTGCATGAAGATTCTGCAGGACAAAGGTGTGCCTGTCCCAGACGACGATCCCAAGCAGTCCGCCGCCGCGTAATCCGCGGTTTGGCTTAGCTTTGTGCTTACCCTGCCGTCGTGACACACGCGTCGGCAGGTTCTGATTCGTTGCCGTCGCCCTATATGCATCGTCGGCAACGGGCGGAGGCGGCTGATCGTTGCCTCCCGTCCATCCATTCAAGCTGGAAGGAGACGCCATGCAGTTCGACACCCATCTTTCCCCGGAACTGGACGAGCTGCGCGACGCAGTTCGCAAATTCGCCGAACTGGAAATCGCGCCGCGTGCCGACGAGATCGACCGGACCAACGAATTTCCGATGGACCTGTGGCCCAAGATGGGCGAGATGGGCCTGCTCGGCCTGACGGTGCCGGACACCTACGGCGGCATGGGAATGGGCTACCTGGCCCACTGTGTGGTCATGGAGGAGCTGTCGCGGGCGTCCGCGTCGGTGGCCCTGTCCTACGGCGCGCACTCCAACCTGTGCGTGAACAACATCTACCTGAATGGTACCGAAGCACAGCGGCAGAAATACCTGCCCAAGCTGATCAGCGGCGAATGGGTTGGGGCGCTGGCGATGTCCGAGCCGGGCGCCGGGTCAGACGTGGTCGGTTCGATGAGCTGTCGTGCGGTGGCGGATGGCGACCATTGGCTCGCCAACGGCAACAAGATGTGGATCACCAATGGGCCGGACGCCGACGTGCTGCTGGTCTACATGCGCACCGCTGGCAAGGACGCCGGGTCGCGCTGCATGACGGCCTTCATCGTCGAGAAGGGCATGCCGGGCTTCTCGGTGGCGCAGAAGCTCGACAAGCTGGGCATGCGTGGTTCCAACACCGGGGAGCTGGTGTTCCGCGATTGCCGCATCCCAGCGGAAAACGTGGTCGGCGAGGTGAATCAGGGCGTGAAGGTGCTGATGCGCGGGCTGGACTACGAGCGCGTGGTGCTGGCTGCCGGCCCGATCGGCATCATGCAGGCCGCGCTGGACGTGACCTTGCCCTATGTGCGGGAGCGCAAGCAGTTCGATGCGCCGATCGGCACGTTCGGGCTGATGCAGGGCAAGGTGGCGGACATGTACGTGGCGTTGCAATCCACCCGTGCCTTCGTTTACCGCGTGGCGGAGGCCTGCGATCAGAAGCGCCCGCAGCGCAAGGACGCGGCGGCTGCCATCCTGTTTGCCTCCGAGAATGCGGTGAAAGTGGCGCTGGAAGCCATTCAGTCGCTGGGTGGCAACGGCTATATCAATGAATTCCCGACCGGGCGCTTGCTGCGCGATGCCAAGCTGTACGACATCGGCGCCGGCACCAACGAAATCCGCCGGATGCTGATCGGGCGCGAGCTGTTCGACGGCAAGTGAGGGTAGGAGAGATCGGCATGAGCAATCTACTGGTTCAGCGTGACGAACGCGGCATTGCCCGCGTGACCCTCAACCGTCCCGAGGTCCACAACGCCTTCAATGACGTGCTGGTGGGTGAACTGACCGAGGTCATCGACAGCCTGAGCCAGGACGCCGCCGTCCGCGCCATCGTGCTGACCGGGGAGGGGCATACCTTCTGCGCCGGGGCAGACCTGAACTGGATGCGGGCGATGGCCAAGTACGACGAGGCGGACAACTACGCGGACGCCCTGCGCCTGGCCGAGCTGATGCAGCTACTCAATGATTGCCCGAAGCCGACCATCGCCAGGGTCAACGGTTCTGCCTACGGCGGCGGTGTCGGGCTGGTGGCTTGCTGCGACATGGTCGTTGCGGTCGAGGATGCGACCTTCGCGCTGACCGAGGTCAAGCTGGGGCTGGCGCCGGCCGTGATTTCGCCCTATGTGGTAGCAGCTATCGGCGAGCGACAGGCGCGCCGCTGGTTCCTGACGGCCGAGGCCATGTCTGCGACGACAGCCCGCGAGCTGGGTTTGCTACATGAGGTGGCCAGCCCGGAGCTGCTGGATGACGTGGTTGAAGGCTGGGTCAAGGCGCTGCTGAGGGCGGGGCCGCATGCGCTGACCGCCAGCAAGCGACTGATCGAACGGGTAGGCACCAACGCACAGCTGCGTGACGGGCGTTTGACTGACGATACCGCCAAGCTGATCTCGCATCTGCGCGTGTCGCCGGAAGGGCAGGAGGGGTTGACTGCCTTCCTGGAGCGTCGCAAGGCGAACTGGGTGGCGTAAACGTACCCGCAGTCAAAAGACTAAGCCCACCGATTGGTGGGCTTAGTGCTTTGGGGCTGCCGTCGAGCTACAGGCCCAGCCGGGCCTTTGCGACCCGCGCCGCAGCCAGGTCCCATGCGGCACAGCCGACCGTCTTGTACAGCACCGGTCGGGTCGAGTCCGGGCGATGCATCAGTGCGTGAGATAGCGGGCGGACGGTTCCCCAATCCACGCCGGCATTGATCAGATCGCCCGCCTCGTGCCGGGCACCCGCCACATCATCCACGAAACACTGGCTGGCCTGTACCGTCGAGGCGGCGATTTCAGCGGATTCAGCCTGGAAGGCGCCGACGCCGATCACGAGGCGCGCTGGCTTGGCAGTCTCCGTATAGACCGGGGTCTTGCTGGTGGTCAGGGTGATCGCCACATCGATCTCGTCCGGGATGCCGCCTTCCGGGCAAGGACGCAGATCGAGATCCGGAGCGGCGTTTGCTTGGCAGAACCGCTCAGCCGATTGCAGCCGGGAAG
>CBIHQA010000429.1:0-3970 GCA_966211475.1 uncultured Neisseriales bacterium | reverse complement strand
CCCGCGAGGTCAGGCCGGTGTACTCGCCCTTGATGTCGAAGTAACGGATCTCGCGGAAGTTGAACAGCTTTTCGTAGAAGCCCGCCCAGTACGCCATACGGCCGCGGTAGACGTTGTGCGTCAGGTGGTCGATCAGCCGCAGGCCGTGGCCCGGCGGATGCAGGTTGGCGCCGTCGACGAACTGGAAGTCGATGTCGTAGATGGATTTGCCGTCGTCGAAGCGGTCGATCAGGTAGATGGGCGCGCCACCGATGCCTTTGATGGCCGGCAACCGCAGCTCCATGGGGCCGGTGGCGATCTCCACCGGCTGCGCACCCAGCTCCAGCGCCCGGTAGTAGGCCTTGTGCGAATCGCGCACCCGGAACGCCATGCCGCAGGCGCTCGGCCCGTGCTCGGCGGCGAAGTAGGCCGCCGGACTCTTCGGCTCGCGGTTGACGATGAAATTGATCTTGCCCTGCCGGTAGAGCACCACGTCCTTGGAGCGGTGCCGGGCGATCAGCGAGAAGCCCATCTTCTCGAACAGCGGCTCCAGCAGATTGGGCTCGGGCGAGGCGAACTCGACGAACTCGAAGCCCATCAGCTCCATCGGATTGTCGAACAGGTCTGCCATCACAGTGCTCCTGAATGGTGGAGGGCGGAGCGATATCGCCCGCCCCTCTCCTATCGGTCTAGCCGATGCCGGTGATTTGGACAGCCCGATCTCGTCTGCCCACCGCCAACCGGCCGGCAGTTTTTGCCGCTTGCCGGGTAGCGGGCGAGCTACACGCTGGGTGACAAACGGGCTCCACCGTCTGCAAACCGCGCCCTGCCGGGCACGCCATCTTGGAACATGGGCCTGGTTCAACTCTTGCTATGTTTTCATCAGAACCTTGGACACCGTGCATCGTTACTTAGGCACGACCGCCGGGATGCACGTTCCCCTCTCCCGCAGGAGACCATCATGTCGAGCAACAACATCACGGATTCCGGCATCACCCGGTTCCTGCTCAACCGTCTCAGCAACGAAAAGTTGTCGAACCTGACCGCCGGGGCTGCCAACGCCAGCCCGCAGGCAAGCTTCGCCGCCTATATGGCCGGCGTGCAGGCGCAGGTCATGGGGCAACTCAACGGCTCGCCGACCTCCGACAGCAGCGGTATCGATGCGATCACCGGCGCCCAAAGCAGTACCACACCGACCAGCGCGACCGATCTGCTGTCGATGCTCAACCACGTCAACGGCGTGCATGGCCTGCTGGCGCCGGGGCGCATCAAGACGCTCAACGATCCGGAATCCGGCTACCAGATGATGAGCATCGTCAACCAGGCGGCCGTGCACTACAAAGCCCAGTTCGCCGAACTGGACCAGATGAAGACCGCCGTCGGCCAGTTGCAACAGCAGGTGAGCGGACTAAGCGGCACGACTGCCAGCACCGACAACGCCACCATCAAGAGCAATCTGCAGGCCTTCGTCGACCAGTACAACGGCTGGGTGGACCGCTTCGGCCCGGATGTGAAGGAAGGCGGCGTGCTGGCCAATGTCCAAGCGGCCGAGGTGGCACTGAACGGGCTCAACCACACGCTGAAAGACCGTTTCTACGGCGCATCTGACGGCTTGCATGGCCTGAGTGATCTGGGCCTGACCATCGACCCGCAGACCGGCCGCGCCAGTCTGGACACCAGCAAGCTGGATGCTACGCTGACTGCCAACAAACAGGGCGCGGTGTATGCGCTGCAGGCATTCAGCGAGCGGTTCGACAAGGTTTCGGACCGGCTCACCGCCGATCACAACTTCCTGTCGAACCGGCTGGACAACCTAAACCGCGCCATCCAGTACATCGACGATCACCAGACCGACCTCGCCGCCGAATTCGGGACCGGCGACGCCGCGAACCCGACCGGTGCACTCGCCGAGGCGCTGGCCTGGTACCAACAGCATCACGGCAAGCCGAATCAGACGGCCTGACCCAGACGATCGGTGCGGCGGGCCGCTGCCGCACTAGCGGTCCCAGTACGGCGACTCGCCGAAGTACGTCGTCAGGAAGTCGATCATCGTCCGCACCGTCGCCGGCAGCTGCCGGCGCGAGGCGTACACCGCATAGATGCCCATGTCAGCCGGTCGATGGTCCGGCAGGATCTGCACCAGTTCGCCACTGTGCAGCAGCGGCGCCACCGAGTAGGTCGGCTGCAAGGCGACGCCTGCCCCTTCCAGCGCCGCCCGCAACAGCATATTGGCCTCGTTGGCGCTGAGGTTGCCATCCACCGGCACCGACACCGGCCCATCCTCCCGCTCGAACTGCCACAGGCTCTTACCGAAGTAGGAATAGGTGAGACAGTTGTGGCGGGCCAACTCCTCGGCACAAGTCGGCGTGCCGTGCTCACGCAGATAGGCCGGCGACGCGCAGACCACCGACCGGCAGACCGACAGGCGTCGGGCAATTAGGTTGGGGTCCAGTTCGTTGGTGATGCGGATCGCCAGGTCGATGCGCTCCTCCACCAGATTCACCGCCCGATCCACCACCATCAGGTCGACTGCGGTACCCGGGTAGCGCTTCACGTATGCCGCAACGGCTGGCGTCAGGTGCGCCTGGCCGAAGGACATCGCGGTGGTCATGCGGATCAGGCCGCGCGGCGCGTCGTCCGGCGCGGCCGATACCGACTGCAGCTCGTCCGCCAGCCCGAGCATTTGCCGGCACAGCGGCAAGGTCTCACTGCCGGCCGGGGTCAGGCTCAAGCGGCGGGTGCTCCGGTGCAGCAGCCGGGCACCGGCCCACTGTTCCAGGTCCGCCAGGTAGCGGGACACCATCGCCCGTGACATGTCCAGCCGGTCCGCCGCAGCCGACAGGCTGCCCCGATCGGCGACCTCCACGAACACTTGCATCGCGGTCAACCTATCCATTTGATCGATCCATGCAACAAACAATCCACCAATACGCGGTTTTTTTGCGTAGATCAAGCAGTCAGAATGCATCCCGTACCCCATCCACAACGCTCAAGGAGATGCATCATGCTGCGCAAGACATTCGCCCTGGCCACCCTCGCCACCCTGTCCACCGCTGCGCTGGCGGCCCAGCCGCTGAAGCTGGAGGTCTACAACGGCGGTGCCCAATCGATGTTCCAGGTCGCTTCCGTGCTGGTCGAAGGCAAGCACGACGCCGTGCTGGTGGATGCCCAATTCCAGCGTGACAACGCACAGCAACTGGTCGAGAAGATCCGCGCTAGCGGCAAGACGTTGAAGACCATCTACATCAGCCACGGTGACCCGGACTATTACTTCGGCCTGGACACCGTGCTGGCCGCCTTCCCGAAGGCCAAGGTCGTCGCCACGCCGGCAACCGTCGCCCACATCAAGGAAACCCAGCAGGCCAAGCTCGGCTACTGGGGCCCGATCCTCAAGGACAACGCACCGCAGCGCCTGGTGACGCCGGAAGTGCTGAAGGGCAATTCGCTGACGCTGGAAGGCCGCAAGCTGGACGTAGTCGGCCTGGACGGCCCGACGCCGGACCGCACCTTCGTGTGGATTCCGTCGATCAAGGCGGCGGTCGGTGGTGTGGTGGTGTTCGGCAAGCTGCACGTATGGACGGCCGACACGCAGTCGCCGGAATCCAAGCAGAACTGGATCAAGACACTGGACCGGATCGCGGCCCTGAAGCCGGCGACCGTGGTGCCGGGGCACTTCCAGGCTGACGCGCCGCTCAATGCAGAATCGGTGCGCTACACCCGCGACTACCTGACCACCTACATCGCCGAGACTGACAAGGCGGCCAACGCCGCCGCGCTGACCACCGCGATGAAGCAGCGCTACCCGGATGTCGGCCTGGATGTGGCACTCGACATCGGTTCCAAGGTCAGCAAGGGCGAGATGAAGTGGTAGGAAGGTCGCAGCGATAGTTGCGGTTGAATGTAAGCTTGGACGGGGCGAGGATACTCGCCTCGCCCTCAACGCAAGGCAGAATCACTGATGAGTACGCTCACCCTCCACTACATCTACGAC
>CBIHQA010000428.1:0-3979 GCA_966211475.1 uncultured Neisseriales bacterium | reverse complement strand
GGCGCCGAGGCGCTGGACCAAGCCGCCCGGTTGAACCCGGACCTGATGCTGGTCGACATCGGCATGGCCGGCATGAACGGCATCCAGCTCACCACCGAACTCCACCAGCGCCACCCCGACATCGCCGTGCTGATCCTCAGCATGTACGACCGGCCGGAATACGTCAGCAGCGCGGTCCGCGCCGGTGCACGGGGCTATGTGCTGAAGGATGCCGCCTCCCGCGAGATCCTGGCTGCCATCGACGCGGTGGCGAGCGGCGGCAACTATTACAGCCATGCCGTCGTGCAGGCACTGGTCGATCCGGCCCAGGCGGCGGAACCGCTCACCGACCGAGAACGGGAAGTGCTGGTCCAACTGGCGCGCGGCCTAAGCAACAAGGCAGTGGCCCAGACGCTCGACATCAGCGTGCGCACCGCCGAGACACACCGGCTGAGCATCCGCCGCAAGCTCGGGTTGAAAACCACCGCCGAATTGGTGAAATACGCGATGGAAAAAGGCTGGATCGAGGGCTGACGCCCGCCAGCCTTCCCACTCAGCGCGACTCCATCCAGGCAAGCCGGGCCGCCAGCCCCAGGAATACAACCCCGAGCACGCCATTGCTGTGACGCTCGAACCGCCCGCCGCGAGGCAGCGCCCGCCGCATGCTGCCCGCCAGCCAAGCGATCCCGATGTTGATCCCCATCACCAACAGCGACAGCGCCGTCCCAAGGATCGCAATCTGCACCGTCGCCGGCCCGTTGTCCGCAACCACGAACTGCGGCAGGAACAGGCTGAAGAACAACAGGGCCTTAGGGTTCAGCAGATTGTTCAGCAAACCCCGGGCAACCAGGCACGCAGCGGATTCATTCCCGGCTGCACCAGCACTGTTCCCGTGCCAGGTATTGCGCTTCCACGCCCGCAGCATCCCCAAGCCCAACCAACCCAGGTAAAGCGCGCCCCCCAGCCTGACCAGCTCCGCCAGCGCCGGTGCCTGCTGCATCAGCTTTCCCAGGCCGAATGCCACCAGCGCGGTTTGCAGTAGGCCCGCCAGTGCAATACCCGCCGTACACCAGACCCCACTGCGTACACCGCGCGCCATCGAGTAGGACACGATCAATGCAAGGTCAGGGCCGGGAACCAGGGCCAATGCCACCGTCGCAGGAATAAATACCGACCACGTTGCCATACCGATCATCTACCTTTCCTTTGCTGGTTGAAATAAACGGCCGGATTGCATTTCCGGTCCGCCAAAAGCGACAACGCCAGCTTTCGCTGGCGTTGTCGGGGTCTGCATGGCGCTGAGGTTTAGCTCAGCTTGCCGTGGCAGTGTTTGTACTTCAGACCCGAGCCGCACGGGCAGGGGTCGTTGCGGCCAACTTTCTCGTTGCCTCGCACGAAGGTACGCCCGTCGTCGCCACCGGCCGCGGCAGCCGCAGCGCTGGTTGCGGCCAGCGCCTCTTCCAGTTCGGCGTGGTGGTATTGCACGTCGGAGTAATCCTGGCCTTCCACCGCCTCTTCCGCCACTTCCTCGGCCTCTTCGGCGCTGCGGATCTGGATGGTCAGCAGCACGCGCGTCACTTCCTGCTTGATCAGGTCGAGCATCGCAGAGAACAGCTCGAAGGCTTCGCGCTTATATTCCTGCTTGTGGTTCTTCTGGGCGTAGCCGCGCAGGTGGATACCCTGGCGCAGGTGATCCAGCGACGACAAGTGTTCGCGCCAGTGCAGGTCCAGGCTCTGCAGCATGATGCCGCGTTCGAGCTGGCGCATGGCTTCTTCGCCGACCAGTTCCACCTTGGCGGCGTACATGCCGTGGGCGGCCTCGATCACCTTTTCCTTGATGTCGCCAGCGTCCAGCGACTCGTCGGCCTTCACCCAGTCGCGGATCGGCAGTTCCAGCTGGTATTCCGCCAGCAGCGCCTTTTCCAGGCCTTCCAGCTCCCACTGCTCTTCCACCGACTCGGCCGGCACGTACTGGTCGACGATGGAACCGACCACATCGGCGCGCATGGCGGTGATGGTGTCGGCGATGTGTTCGGCTTCCAGCAGTTCGTTGCGCTGCTGGTAGATCACCTTGCGCTGGTCGTTGGAAACGTCGTCGTATTCCAGCAGCTGCTTGCGGATGTCGAAGTTGCGGGCTTCGACCTTGCGCTGCGCGCCTTCCAGCGCGCGGGTGACCATCTTTTCCTCGATCGGCTCGCCTTCCGGCATCTTCAGGAACTGCATGATGCGGGCGATGCGCTCACCGGCGAACAGGCGCATCAGCGGGTCTTCCAGGCTCAGGTAGAAGCGGCTGGAACCCGGGTCGCCCTGACGGCCGGCACGGCCGCGCAGCTGGTTGTCGATACGGCGGGATTCGTGTCGTTCGGTACCGATGATGTGCAGGCCGCCGGCTTGCACCACCAGCTCGTGGCGCTGCTGCCATTCGTCCTTCAGCTTCTGGATGCGGATCTGCTTTTCGGTCTCGGTCGGGCCTTCCTCTTCGTGGACGGCCTCGATCAGCTTCTCGATGTTGCCACCCAGCACGATGTCGGTCCCGCGACCGGCCATGTTGGTGGCGATGGTCACGGTGCCCGGCATACCAGCCTGGGCAACGATCTCGGCTTCGCGGGCGTGCTGCTTGGCGTTCAGCACGTTGTGCGGCACGCCGTCCTTCTGCAGCAGGCTGGACAGCAGCTCGGAGTTCTCGATGCTGGTGGTACCGACCAGCACCGGGCGGTTGCCGTCGCGGCAGGCCTTGATGTCGTTGATGATGGCGCGGTGCTTTTCGTCCGCCGTGCGGTAAACCTGGTCCAGCCAGTCTTTACGCGCAACGTTGCGGTGGGTCGGGATCACCACCGTTTCCAGCCCGTAGATGCTCTGGAATTCGAACGCTTCGGTATCGGCCGTACCGGTCATGCCGGCCAGCTTCTTGTATAGGCGGAAGTAGTTCTGGAAGGTGATGGAAGCCAGCGTCTGGCTTTCCTTCTGGATGCGCACGCCTTCCTTGGCTTCCACCGCCTGGTGGATGCCTTCGGACCAGCGGCGGCCCGGCATCAGGCGGCCGGTGAATTCATCGACAATGACCACTTCGTCGTTCTGCACCACGTAATGCTGGTCGAGGTGGAACAGGTTGTGGGCCTTCAGCGCCACGTTCAGGTGGTGCATCAGCGTGATGTTGGCCGGCTCGTACAGGCTGCGGCCCGGCTGCAGCAGGCCGCGCTGGGCGAGGATCGCCTCGGCCTTCTCGAAGCCGGATTCGGACAGCAGGACCATATGGCCCTTCTCGTCCACCCAGAAATCGCCCTCGCCCTCTTCCGTCTCCTGCTTAGTCAGCATCGGGGCGATTTCGTTGAAGCGGTAGTACAGCTCGGTGTTGTCTTCCGCCACGCCGGAGATGATCAGCGGGGTGCGCGCCTCGTCGATCAGGATCGAGTCCACTTCGTCGACGATGGCGTAGTTCAGCGGACGCTGCACGCGCTCACCGGTCGTGTGGACCATGTTGTCGCGCAGGTAGTCGAAGCCGAATTCGTTGTTGGTGCCGTAGGTGATGTCGGCAGCGTAAGCGGTCTGCTTGGTGTCGTGATCCATCTGACTGAGGTTCACGCCGACCGACAGGCCGAGGAAGTTGTACAGCTTGCCCATCCAGGCCGCGTCGCGACTCGCGAGGTAGTCGTTCACCGTCACCACGTGCACGCCCTTGCCGGACAGTGCATTCAGGTAGGCCGGCAAGGTGGCGACCAGCGTCTTGCCTTCGCCGGTACGCATTTCGGAAATCTTGCCGTAGTGCAGCACCATGCCGCCGATCAGCTGCACGTCGAAGTGGCGCATGCCCAACGCACGCTTGCCGCCTTCGCGGCAGACGGCGAACGCTTCCGGCAGGATCGCGTCCAGCGTTTCACCATTGGCGACGCGCTGCTTGAACTCCTCCGTCTTGCCGCGCAGTTCGTCGTCCGACAGCTTGGCGATGGATTCTTCCAGCGCGTTGATGCGACGTACGGTTTGCCCGTATTGCTTGACCAGC
>CBIHQA010000427.1:0-3985 GCA_966211475.1 uncultured Neisseriales bacterium | reverse complement strand
ACCGAGATCGGGGCGCGCAGTAGAATTTTTCACAAACTCAATCCTCCAGCACCCAGGTATCCTTGGTCCCCCCGCCCTGCGAGGAATTGACCACCAACGAGCCCTCCTTCAGCGCCACCCGCGTCAACCCGCCCGGTACGATGCTGACGTCCTTGCCGGACAACACATAGGGCCGCAGGTCGATGTGGCGCGGCGCCACGCCGGATTCGACGAAGGTCGGGCAGGTGGATAGCGCGAGCGTCGGCTGGGCGATGTAGTTGGTGGGGTTGGCTTCCAGCACGCGGCGGAATTCCTCGATCTCGGCGCGGGTGCTGGTCGGGCCGACCAGCATGCCGTAGCCGCCGGCGCCGTGGACTTCCTTCACCACCAGGTCCGGCAGGTGGGCCAGCACGTGCTTCAGGTCGTCCTCGCGATGGCAGACCCAGGTCGGCACGTTGTTGAGCACCGGCTCCTCGGCCAAGTAGAAGCGGATCATGTCCGGCACGTAGGGGTAGACCGATTTGTCATCGGCCACGCCGGTGCCGATGGCGTTGGCCAGCGTCACCCGGCCGGCGCGGTAGGCGTCGAACAGCCCCGGTACACCCAGCATGGAGTCCGGCCGGAAGGCGAGCGGGTCGAGGAAGTCGTCGTCCACCCGGCGGTAGATCACGTGCACCCGCTGCGGGCCGCGGGTGGTGCGCATGTAGACGTTCTGGTCCTGCACGAACAGATCCTGCCCTTCGAGCAGCTCCACGCCCATCTGCTGTGCGAGGAAGGCGTGCTCGTAGTAGGCGGAGTTGTAAGCGCCGGGGGTGAGCACCGCCACCACCGGGTCGTCCACCCCGTCCGGTGCGGCGGCGCGCAGGTTCTGCAGCAGCACGTCGGGGTAGTGTTCCACCGGCCGCACCGCATGCTGGGCGAACAGCTCCGGGAACAGCCGGGCCATCATCTTGCGGTTTTCCAGCATGTAGGACACACCGGAGGGCACACGCAGGTTGTCTTCCAGCACGTAGAACTCACCCTGACCCGCCCGCACCACGTCGATGCCCGAAATGTGGGCGTAGATGTCGCCCGGCACCTTCACACCGCACATTTCGCGGCGGTATTGCGGATTGCGGTCGATCAGTTCTTCGGGGATCAGGCCAGCGCGGACAATCTCGCGGCCGTGGTAGATGTCTTTCAGGAACAGGTTGAGCGCCCGGACCCGCTGCTTGAGGCCACGCTCCAGCATGCGCCACTCGTCCGCCGGGAACACCCGCGGGACGATGTCGAACGGGATCAGCCGTTCCGTCCCGGAGGCTTCGCCATAGACGGCGAAGGTGATGCCGACGCGGTGGAAGGCGATCTCCGCCTCTGCGCGCTTGTCCTGCAGACGCACCAAAGGAGTGCGTTCGAGCCAGTTCTGGTAACCAGCATAGTGCGGCCGGACATTGCCCGGATCGGGTTGCCCGCCGTAGTACATCTCGTCATACGCTGCGATGCTCATGGAAATCTCCTCGGCGAATACGTGCCGACTGGCCTCGATGATCAAATTCTTGTGGGGCATCGCACTCAATGCTGCTGTCTGTGCTGCGGTCTCCTTCCATACTGACCAAAAAACGACGGGTGACTGCCGCCACGGGGCAGAACCCGCCCTTGCAAACTCAGCAGCAACAAGCATGCCTGCTGCCGCGCAGGTGTCGGAGGGGCTGACGGATCGCGGGCGGGAACGCCGCCTCCTGCAAGCCAGACACCCCCGGCCTGTGATCCTTCCGTCCCTGCCACCGACGGAGCGCACCGCTCAGGACGGGCGCATGGTCCATGACACACGTATTCCACTGTAAACGCATCAGGCCGCCTGTGCGCTACCGTCCGGGCGAACGGCAAACGTCGGGCTTGCCTTACCGTCCGTCGGACTCCGGAATGGACAGCCTCCTACCCTCTGCATGAAACCCGTTTTTTTACGAACGGACAACAACCGGCCTTTGCCATCTTAGTCCGGGACGGCGGCCGTGAAAGTAGGGAAATCCTTCCCCGCCACCCAAGCATTGCCCTACCCCGGTTCGGGGCAATCCGATGTGTGACCGGCGTTCAGATTGGTATGCTGTGACCTCGTTTCGGCCCGTTTTCAGGTCTGCGCCAGCATCGGCTGGACGGTCACAAGGCGAGCTGATCCTGTGTGGTAAAAAACGCTGTTGTTATGTGTAGATCGCTGACCGATGAATGATGTATCGAACCCCTGCAGATTGCCGAATCGGCCCCGTCCGGTCTTGACCACCGCGGTGTCGCCGGCCGTGTCGAAACGGGCACGCATCCGTTCAGGATCAGGGTGGTTCGCTCGCCTGACCGCCACCACCGGTGCCTGCCTGCTGCTGGCTGCTCCGATCGTCGCGACCGCTTCGGCCGGCCGCGTGGCCGCCACAGCCGCAACGGTCACCGTCACCCATGCGGACGGAAAGACCGCCCCGCTGAAACGCGGCGAAGGCGTGGAAAAAGGCGACACCATCAGCACGGACAGCACCGGCTGGGCCGTGCTGATGATGGAGGATGGCGGCAGCATCACCTTGCGCTCTGGCGGCAAGCTGCGCATCGACGATTACCTGTACGACCCGGAACAACCGAAGAATGGCCGTAGCTGGCTGTCGCTGCTGCAAGGATCGCTGCGCTCGATCACCGGCGCGATCGGCAAGCTCAACCCGGGCAGCTACCAGTTGACCGCCGGGCAGGCCACCATCGGCATCCGGGGGACGGACTTCGACGTGGTGGTGGTCAACGATGCCAGCGACCCCACTCTGCCACCCGGCGTCTACCACACGGTGAACGCCGGTGGCACGACGCTCAAGGGCGTGGACGGCAGCATCGATGTGGCGCCGGGCCGCCGCGCCTGGCTCGCCAACCAGGCCACCGCCGGGAACCGGCGGCCGCAATGGATGACCGAACGGCAGCGCCCGTTGTGGGACCGGCTGCAACAGTTCGACCGTAATGCCCGTATCGGCAACCTGCTGGCCGGCCTGCACAAGCGCAGCGGCGCCGGCTTCACCCTGGATACCCGGCAGTTGCAGCGTGGCCGCAACCTGGTCGAACGGGCGCTGCGACGTGCCGAGAAGCGGCAGGAACGCCGCGACGTGGAACATGGCCATCGTGGCCACAGCCGCGGTGCCGAGCGTGGAGCCGCCCGCGGAGCAGAGATGGGCCGCCTGCACGACCATGGCCGGCACAAGGGTCACGGCATGCAGGACCAAGACGCCAGCACCCAGCCGGGCCAAGGCAACCAACGGGCGGCAAGCAACGGGCCCGAAGGTGACAACCATGATGGCCCGCACGACAACGGTAACCATCGCAACTCTTGAGTTGGCACGGCAGCACGAGGGCCACCGATCTGGCTGATGGAGGCGCCCTAACCGGTTCGGCCGGCAAAGGCGCCTCATCCGCCGCAGACTTCAGGACGGCCATCCATGGAACGGCAACACACCGGCAAGCAAGCGGCGACCGATAGCCCGCCAGCGGCAGGCACGGGCGTTCGTGCGCCGGCGTGGCCGGATGTGCCGCTGATGCCGGACCTGCCGTCGCCATCCACCCTGTTTGCCACCGCCTTCGAAATGGCGGCCATCGGCATGGCCGTGGTCGATGCCGAGTGGCTGCTGCTGGGCGTGAACCAGGCCTGCTGCACCTTGCTGGGCCGGGACCGCAGCGCGCTGCTCGGCACCTCCTACTTCGACCTGCTGCACCCGGACGAGCTGGCCCAGACCCTGGCGGCCTGGGAGCAGCCCGCCGACGGCGAGCCGGATCACCTGCGCCAGGAACAGCGCTACCGCCATCAGGCGGGACATTTCGTCTGGTGCCTGTCCGACCGCGTGCGGGTGCGCGATCCGCAAGGGACCACCCACAGCTATATCGTCCAGTTGCAGGACATCACCGAGCGCCGCGAGATGGAAGCCCGCCTGCGGCGCAAGCGCATGCTGATCGACGAAGCGCAGCGCATCGGCGAAGTCGGCAGTTTCGAATACGACCCGGCCACCGACGCGCT
>CBIHQA010000426.1:0-3992 GCA_966211475.1 uncultured Neisseriales bacterium | reverse complement strand
ATGTCAGATTTGGTAGAATATGCGGCTTCCACTGATCAATAAGTAGGCCAGACGCATCATGATGACTTTGTACTCCGGGACGACCGACCCCTTTAGCCACCGTTGCCGCATCGTGTTGTTCGAAAAGGGCATGGACTTCCAGATCGTGGACGTCGACGTGCACAACAAGCCGGAAGACCTCGCGGTGATGAACCCGTACAACGAGGTGCCGGTGCTGGTCGAGCGCGACCTGACCCTGTACGAGTCCAACATCATCAACGAATACATCGACGAGCGCTTCCCGCATCCGCAACTGATGCCGGCCGATCCGATCATGCGTGCCCGTGTCCGCCTGTTGTTGCACAATTTCGAGAACGAACTGTTCATCCATGTGAAGACGCTGGAAGAGGGGCTGAGCGGAAAGGGGGCCGACAAGGCTCGTGTCGCCGTTCGTGACGGTCTGACTCAGCTTGCGCCGATCTTTGCAAAGCAGAAGCACATCCTGGGCGAAGAGTTCTCCATGGCCGATGTGGCGGTGGCGCCGCTGCTGTGGCGTCTGGAGCATTACGATGTGGAGCTGCCGAAGACGGCGGCGCCGGTGCTGAAGTATGCGGAACGCCTGTTCAGCCGTCAGGCGTTCATCGATTCGCTGACCGCTTCCGAAAAGGCCATGCGCAAGTGAGCGGTACGTCCACCACGCCGTATTTTACGTCCACCACGCCGTATTTCATCCGCGCCGTCTATGAGTGGTGCTGCGACAACGGAATGACCCCCTATCTGGTGGTCGCCGTGTCGGAGCACACTCTGGTGCCGCGCGAGTATGTGAAGAACGGGGAGATCACCTTGAACATCAGCCCGGCGGCGACGCATGGGCTGTTGATCAAGAACGACGTGATTACCTTCTCGGCGCGGTTTGGTGGGGTATCGCGGGATATCTATGTGCCGGTCAACCGTGTTCGCGCCGTGTTTGCGCGGGAAGACGGCACCGGCATGGCGTTCGAGGTCGACGAGGGCGATACATCTCCGCCCGACAGCGATGGGCCTGGCGATAACACGCCGCCCGAGCGGCCGCGACTGAAGGTGGTAAAATAGCCGCCTTTGTCTGACAGGGCGGCAGATCGTCCGCACCTGATCGACCATCGGAGCCTGTGAGGGCACCGTTGCGATCACCGGTTTCCGGTTGCCGGCTTAGCTCAGTTGGTAGAGCAGCGCACTTGTAATGCGAAGGTCGGGGGTTCAATTCCTCTAGCCGGCACCAACCAAATCAAAAGGGTCATGCATTTGCATGACCCTTTTGTCTTTTCGGAGGTCGGTTTTGCGTGCTGCAGTGAGTTGGCGGATAGGGAGTTGTAGGGGCACATACTCTAGATGCGAAGCATCCCATGAGCCCGTCGATCGGTTATAGGTGATGCGTCCGCGCCTGCAAGACTGAATTTGAGTCTTGCGAACTGCGGAGGGTCCGTGTTCGTGAGATAATCCCGCCCGCTTGATGCATGGCAGATGCTGTAAATGCCATAGCAGGACGCAGCAACACAACGGGGCATCAAGACTCCACAAACAATCTGAATTCGTTGTTCCGGCGAATGCCATGGCAAGTATGGCGCGACGGAATGGTGGCGGAACCTCCGTTAACGGAGGTGGGTTCCGCCACCACAGAACGAGGGGTATACCTGTGCAAATGCACGGGTATACCCCTTTTTTATTTGCGGTACCGATTTGGTGAACTGCCGCGCGGGCGGCGAGAAAGAGTGAACGATGACTGGTCAAACCGTACCGAGCGATGTGTCGGCTTTCCTGAATGAGCACAACGTTCGCGAAGTGGAATGCCTGATCCCGGACCTGAACGGCTATCCACGCGGAAAGATGTTGCCGGCGACTTCCTTTGCGGCGGGGCAGGAGTTGCGGGTGGCCCGGGCGGTGGCTATCCATACGGTGGTGGGAGAATTCCCGGACTACCGGTTCTATGGAGAGCGGGATCCGGACATGGCGTTGGTGCCGGATTACCAGAGTCTGCGGTTGGTGCCATGGGCCAGCAGTCCGCGTGCGATGGCGATTCACGACTGCGTGGATCTCGATGGCAAGTTGACGGCGATTTCTTGCCGTTCGGTGCTGAAATCCGTGTTGGCGGCCTATGCCGAGCGGGGCTGGACGCCGATTGTCGCGCCGGAGCTGGAGTTCTATGTCCTGGCACCGAATCCGGATCCTAGCCAGCCGCTGACGCCGCCGGTGGGCCGCAGTGGGCGCGCGGAGATCGGCCATTCCGCTTTCAGTTTCGGGGCGTTGAACGAGTTCTCTGGCTTCTTCGATGACCTGCATCACGCCATGGCGCTGCTGGGGCTGCCCGGAGATACCTTCGTGCATGAACTGGGGCCGAGCCAGTTCGAGATCAATCTCAAGCACGGCGACGCCTTGACGCTGGCGGACCAGACCTTCTTGTTCAAGTACGCCTTGCGCGAAGTCGGATTGCAGCATGGCTTGTATGTGGTTTGCATGTCCAAGCCGATCGCCGGGGCGCCGGGCAGCTCAATGCATATCCATCAGAGCGTGATCGACGGCATGGGGCAAAACGTCTTCAGCCTGGCCAACGGGGAGGCGAGCCCGGTCTTCTATCAGTTCATTGCCGGCCTGCAGGCGTGCCTGCCAGATCTGATGCCGCTGCTGGCACCGCATGTGAATTCCTATCGCCGCTTCGCCAAACATATGGCTGCTCCGGTAAATCTGTCCTGGGGGATGGACAACCGTTCGGTCGGCTTGCGGATCCCGCTATCGGGGCCGGCGGCGCGACGGGTGGAGAACCGCTTGCCGGGATGTGACGCGAACCCCTATCTGTCCCTGGCGGCTAGCTTGGCGGCAGGGCTGTATGGGGTGGAGCGCGCACTGTCACCCAGCGATCCGGTGGACGGCAATGTGTTCTATAGCGATGAGGCGGTCGGTCTGCCGCGTTCTCTGGATGCGGCGATGCAGCGCATGGCGGAGAGCACCATCCCGGCGACCCTGTTTGGCGAAGAGTTCGTCAAGGCGTTCCTGGCGGCCAAGGAGGTGGAACTGGATAGCTTCCTGAGGGAAGTGACCCCTTGGGAACGTCGTTACCTCGCCATGCAGGCATGATGGCTGGCTAAATATGGCCTTGCGACAATGTGGACAGCATTACAGCGTTTGTGCCGATGACTACAGGTATTGGCAGAATATGCTACCAGTGGTGTAGGTAAATACTACGAAACTGCTACAAATTGCCATGTTGCAAGGCCATATTCAGATGCCCCGTTTCGACCGTCCGGTATAGGCTGATTCCTTATCTAGAAGGGGTCTTTGTAACATTCTGTTACAAATGTTGCGATGCGAGTGACGATTCAGGTTGTTGCGGTAGTACAACTACGCAAACCGCCGCGTTTTTCAGGCCAATTACTACAAATTGGCTACTGCTGTGCTTCAGCCGTCCAATTCTCCCTGACCCGACTGGGTCATAAAAAGCTCATAAATCGTGGAGAAGAGGGAATCAGATGAAGCGCACCTATATTGCAGCAGCGATTGCTGCCCTGGCGTCCGGTGTCGTGTTGGCCGATTCGGGCAACGTGGTTATTACCGGTAAGCTGGAAGTCGGCTTTCACAATTCCAAGGCGGCAGGCGGCAGCGTCTCGCAGAACGGCATTGACGACGGCGGTTCGGAAATCGACTTCAAGGGTACCGAAGACCTTGGTAATGGTCTGAAAGCGATTTGGCAGATGAACAACGATGTGAAGACCGATGGCGTGGGTACGACCGGCTTCGCAACGGGTGATACTTTCCTTGGCCTGTCTGGCGGTTTCGGTGCGGTGAAGATGGGCCACGGCATCAACGCTTACGGCGACGGCTACTACAAGGCCAATTTTTACATCTATGACGACAGCCCGCGTGAAGGTGGTCTGCCTTCTGGTGGTAACAAGGGCGCGATCAAGTACGAAACCCCGGCGTTCGGTGGCTTCTCCGGCGCACTGAGCTGGGGCGCGGGCGAGGACAAGACCGGTACCACCAAG
>CBIHQA010000425.1:0-3996 GCA_966211475.1 uncultured Neisseriales bacterium | reverse complement strand
CGCGGCAGCCTGCGCACCATCACCGGCCTGATCGGCAAGACCCGGCGGGATGCCTACCAGCTCAGCACGCCGACCGCCACCATCGGTATCCGCGGCACCGAATACTCCGCCGAGCAGACCGATGGCCTGAAGGTTTCCGTCGCAGCCGGGTCGGTGGTGGTGAACAACCAAACCGGTTCCATCGTGCTCAACGCGGGACAGACGGTGTTCATGTCGTCTCCCCAGAGCCCCCCTCAGACGAAATCCACCGGCGGCACAAGCAGCGGGGGCAGCAGCGATTCGTCCTCCTCCTCCGAACCCGAGTCCGGGTCCGAACAGTCCAGCGGGAGCTCGGACAGCATGGACGCGGCAACCGGCACAGTACCGGGTCAATCCCAGTTCACCGCCAGCGACAGCGTGACCAGCAGCGGCACCTCCGCGGCAGTTCCCACGGTAAAGCCTACCCTGGCGGATGGCACCTATCAGCTCAGCTACGAGGGCCTGAAGAACGGCGGTGTCCAGATTTATGATGGGGAATCGGCCACAGTGGCGTTCCAAAACGGTGGGGAGATCATCGGCTTCACCGGCGGAAGCACGTCGGACACGGTAGGCACCGCGACCGTGGCCGATGCCGGCAACACCAGCGTGCTCGGCTGGGGTCGCTGGGTCGGCGGGGTTACCGGCAACGGCTACAACCTGATCAACGCCGGCGACAGCATCCACTTCGCCGTCGGACAGATCACTCCGAGCGGCAATCTGCCGACATCGGGCAGCGCCACCTACAGCCGCATCGGCTCCACTACGCCAACCAGCACCCTGGGGGCGACCACCGGTAGCTTCAACGGAACGATCACGGTCAGTTTCAGCTCCACCTACTCCCTCGCGCTCAACGCCACGATCACCTCGGGCGCGACGACCTACACCGCCAACGCCTCCACGTCCGGCACCAACAGCACCTTCGGTTTAAACAGTACGATGGGCGGCTCCTGCACTCCCTCATGCAGCTTCTTCGGCAATGGCTTCTTTGCCGGCACCACCGGCAGCCAGATCGGCTTGAGCTACAAGATACAAGATTTTTCCGCCGCACCGGGCTTCGTGGTCGGCGCGGCGGCGTTCTCCCAGTAAATCCGGCGCGTGTCGAGCCGCGGCGATCAAGCCGACCTCCTGGCGCGAGCCCGCAGCCTGCTGGACGCAGACCGGGCAGCCAAGGCGGCCGCCCTATTGCGCGCGGCGCTGACACCGCAGGACGGCGCGGAAGGATTCTTCCTGCTCGGCGTCGCGCTGCACCGCCTGGCGCGGCGCGACGCCGCACTGGCTGCGTTCGACGACTGTTTGCAGCGGAACCCCACTCGCCTCGACGCCCAACTGGCCACCTTGGTCTTGCTGGTGGAACAGACCCGGCAGGCCACAGCGCTCGAGCGCTGCGACGCCTGGCTTTCGCAGCAACCCTCCGCCCCCTTGTGGCTCGCGCGAGCCAAGCTCCACGCCCCGCACGACAATGCCGTAGCGGAAGTGGACTGCCGCCGCGCACTGATACACGACCCGTTGCTGAGCGAGGCCCGCCTGATGCTGGCCAGCCTGTTGCTCGCACATGGCGCGGCTGACAAAGCCATTGCCTGCATCCAGGAATGCTCGCCGCCAGAACCTGCCGCCGAAAGCCTGCTCGGGCAAGCCTGCCTGGCCGTGGGCGACTATTCGGCCGCAGCCCGTCACTTCCGTGCCGCCCTGCAGCAAGTGCCTGGCGACGAAACATTCCGGGTCGGCCTCGGCCTCGCCCTGGCGTTCTTAGGGGAATACGACGACGCACGCGCCGAGCTGGCCCGCGCGCCCGGCGCCACGATGCGCATGATGGCGCAGGAAACACCGGACTGGTCGTCCGAACAACGCCAGCGCGCCCTGGACCAGCCCGCCTACCTGCAACTGATGCAATTGCAGATGTTGCGTCAGCGTACGCGCTGGCGCGCCGGGGACAAGCATGTCGCCACCGTCAATGCCCTGCTCGACAGCCAGCAGGCCCCATTGGAAGACAGCCTGCTATGGTTCCAGACCTTGTGGTTGCCCGTTGATCGCGACTTGGTCCTGAACGCCGCGCGTCGCTTCTCCTCCCGGTTGGCCTGCCCTGCCGTGACAAGATCGCCCCGTCGGACCACGTCCGCCCGTCTGCGGATCGGCCTGCTGTCCGCCGACCTCCGACCACATCCAGTCTCCAGGCTGATTGCCCCCCTTGTCCGGGAAGGGGATGCCGATTGGCACATCTATGCCAGCCATGCACCGCGTCCTTGCCCGGCTGTGGACATGCTGCAACGGCATGCGTCTGCGTTCCGCGACTTATCCGCACTGAGCGATGCCGATGCGGCCGCTCGAATCGCCGAGGACAACCTAGACCTGCTGGTCGATCTGACCAGCTACACCTCGTTCCTTCGGCCTGGCATCGCGGCGCGGCGGCCAGCCCCCCTGCAGGCGCACTACCTGGGGTATTTCAACACTACCGGCGCCCCCTGGTTTGACTATGCGCTGCTCGACCCCGCGATGGCGCCACCGGGCGAAGATCGCTACTGGACCGAGGCCCTGCTGCGCGTCGCGCCAAGCCTGTGGCTCTACGACGACACGCAGCCGATCGCGGATACGCCCTCTCGCGCGACGCTGGGCCTGCCGGAAGAGGCGGTCGTGCTGGTCAGCGTCAACAGCGACTACAAAATCGATCCCCCGCTGTTCGATTGCTGGATGCGGGTGCTCCATGCGGTGCCTGGTGCGGTATTGTGGTTGACGCCGACCTTCGGCCAAGTGCGCGAGAATCTGACGAGGGAAGCCGGCCTGCGCGGCATTGCCGCGGAGCGATTGATCTTCAGCGACTACGAGCCGGACACGGCCCGCTATCTTGCACGCTACCGTGCGGCGGACTTGTTCCTGGATACCGCATGCTGCAACACAGGCACGACCTCGCTGGATGCACTATATGCTGGCATCCCGGTTCTATCCTTGCGGGGGGACACGCCGTCGACGCGCAAGGGGGCGAGCATCCTGGGCGCGTTGGGGCTTGCCGATTGCGTAGCTGCATCGCTTGTGGAGTACGAAGCGCAAGCCATTGCGCTCTCCAGCGATCAAGGTGCACTCTCCAGATTGCGGCAACGGGTATCACAGGCGCGCAGTCGGGCACCGCTGGCAAGCGCATCACAGGTAGCCCGACTGCTTGCCGCCTTCGAATGGATGATCCAGCATCAACGTAGTGGTCTGCCCGCTACCGCTTACAGCCTGCTTCCATAACAAGCACACCGGATATTCATATCCGATGCATGCCGCTCTAACTCGCTAGCAAGGAAAGAAGATCGTGCGTCTCTGGTTCCCTGTCTGCCTCGTCACCTTGCTACTAGCACTGGGCCTCCCGTTAAATGCAATCGCCGCAGCGGCCCGTGTTGAATTCGTCTCGGGGGACGTACAGGTAGCCTCCGGCACCGCCGCCCCACATCCCCTGGCACGCGGGTCGGAAGTTGATGCCGCAGACACTATCGACACACGTAGCGGCCGGATTCAATTGCGCTTCACGGATGGCGGCTACATCGCCCTGGCGCCCAATACCCAATTCAGGGTGGACCGTTACCGGTACGACGGTAGCAACAACGGCAAGGAAGTCGGCTTCTTCAGCCTATTGAAAGGCAGCCTTCGCACCATTTCCGGCCTGATCGGTAAGGGGCGCCGCGAGGCCTACCAGATGAACACACCAACCGCGACCATCGGCATTCGCGGCACGGCATACAGCTTGGACCAGCGTGGGGAAAATCTGCAGGTCACCGTCAGCGAAGGGCGCGTGGTCGTCGGCCAAGGCGGCAAGGAATACGACGTTTCCGCCGGGCAAACCGGCTTCTTCAACGGCAACGGCAATCCGCCCAAGATCGGGACAACGGGCAGTGTCAGTGGGGGAAGCGGCGGCGACAACAGCCTGCCAGGTGCGACCCCGCCGCCGGATACTCCTCCCGCCCACGCTCCGTCGGGCCCCCCCCCCCCCCCCCCCCCGCCCCC
>CBIHQA010000424.1:0-4052 GCA_966211475.1 uncultured Neisseriales bacterium | reverse complement strand
TCTCGCCTCAAATGCTGACTGACGGGGGTTGCGGGAAAACATAGGATCTACGGAAGGTGCGTCGTCAGCCGGCGGCGATCAACATGCGTAGCCCGGATGAAGGGAAGCGGAATCCGGGGAAATGGCTCCACGAACAACAACCATCCCGGATTCCGTTTCCCTCCACCGGACAACCTCAATGCAGGTACTTCGACGCCCGCATCTGCGCCAGCGTCATGTCCTGCCCTTGTTTCAGCGCGTCGTCCACCGTCAGCTTGCCGGTCAGCACGTCGTTGACCAGCTGGCCCATCTTGTCGCCGATGGAGACGAATTCCGGGATCGATACGTATTGCACGCCGCTGTAGGGGCGGGGCAGCAGCGAGGCGTCGTTGGGGTTCACCTCGCGGATCGAGCGCAGTACCGCGTCGGCGAACGGGGCGGCCGCGCGGTAGAGCGGGTTGTTGTAGGTCGATGTGCGGGTGCCGGGCGGTACGTTGAGCCAGCCGTCGGTCTTGGCGACCAGTTCGATGTAGTCGCGGGAGGTTGCCCATTCGATGAACTTCATCGCTTCCGCCGCATTCTTCGATGACTTCGGCACCGAGAAGGCCCAAGTCCACAGCCAGTGCGAGCCCTTGGGGGTGACCAGTACCGGTGAGCGGGTGAAGGCGACCTTGTCGGAGACCGCCGAGGTGCGCGGGTCCATCACCAGGCCGGCGAATACGGTGGCGTCGATCCAGATGCCGCAGTGGCCGGTGCGGAACAGGTTGAGGTTGCGCTGGTAGTTGTTGTCGCCCGGTTTCGGCGGGCCGTACTGGGTGAGCAGGTCCTTGTAGGTCTGCAGGGCCAGGTGCCAGGCGGGGGTGTCGACGGTGGGGTTCCATTTCTCGTCGAACCAGCGGCCGCCGGCGGTGTTGACCATGGTGGCGAAGAAGGCGATGTTGCTGCCCCAGCCGGCGTCGCCGCGCAGGCACAGGCCGTACATCTGGTGGGCGGGGTCGTGCAGGGCGGCGGCGAGGCGGCGGATGTCGGCATAGGTGGGCGCGTCCGGCATGGTCAGGCCGCGCTTGTCGAGCAGGTCCTTGCGGTAGTAGGTCATCGAGCTTTCCGCGTAGAACGGCAGCCCGTACAGCACACCGTGGGCGGATAGCGCGGCGCGTACCGATTCGATCACGTCTTCCAGGTCGTACTGCGGCGAGAGGCTGTCAATCGGTGCCAGCCAGCCGTTGCGGGCCCAGATCGGCGTTTCGTAGGCGCCGATGGTCATCACGTCGAACTGATTGTCGGATACCGCCAGGTCGGTGAGCTGGCGGACGCGCAGGGTCTTCTCGTCCATGATCCGCCATTCCAGCGTGATGTCCGGATGCTGCTTCTGGTAGGCGTCGGCCAGCTTGCGCATGGTCAGCATGGCGGCGTTGTTGGGCGTGCCGATGACGATCTTGCGGCTCTTGTCCTCCGAGCGGGCGGGGTAGATGCCGTTCTCCTGCATGATGTCGGCCAGGGTGCCGTCGTCTTCCATCTCCTGCAGTTCGCGGTCGAAGTCGGCTTTCAGCTTGGCGGATAGGGCGCCTTTCTTCGGGAAGCCGATGTAGAAATCCCGGCCGGGGAATTCGGCGATCACCTTCAGCTTGCCGATGTAGTGCGGGCGCTCCTTCACCATCAGGTCGCCGGCGGCCAGCTTGTCGATCAGGATCAGGTCCAGCCGCTGCCCGTAGAGCTTGTCCAGGCTTTGCAGGTCGCTGGAGGAGACGTCGTTGATGCGGAAGGCGGTGGTGTTGAGGTCGGCTGGCATGCTTTCGCCCATCACGTAGCCGAACCGCAGCCCGTTGAGGTTGCGCGACAGCGCGGCGCTGTCGGGCCTTTCCGGCAGATCGCGGATGTTGACGTCGCCGCGCTTGAGCAGGGCCAGCCGGTTGCCGGAAAACGGCCGCGACAGCACGAAGTCCGCCGCGCCGGCGGTGTTGGCGTACATCGGCAGGAAGCCGGCCGCCGCGCCGGTGGCGGCCAGCATCATCGCCCGCTTGGGCGGGTAGAACTGGATGACCGGCTTGTAGCCTGCCCGTTCGAACGCCTTGGTCACCATCTGGCTGACGTAGCCGCCATTGGGTAGCCGTGGGCTGATATAGGGCAGCTGCTCCGCAGCGTAGAACACGATCTCGCGCGGCGGCGCGGCGCTCCAGGCGGGGGCGGCCAACAGCCATGCAAGGGCGAGCAATCGGCTGCGCAATGAGGGATATCGGTGTCGGAAGGTCATGGTTCGCCTCCTTCCGGAGGTTGATCCTGGTGAGGTGAAGGAAGATCGGTCAGCGCTTCAGTCGTCCATTGGCGGCCATCACCACCACGTCCACATAGTTGGAACCGCGATGGTTGGTGCTCTCGAAGCGCAGCGGAAAGCCGCCGAAGCTGTCTTCGCCCAGCGCTTCCAGCGCTTCGACAAAGCCACGGCGCGTCGGGTTGCTACCAGCCTTGCGCAAGCCCTCGATGGCCACCTGACCGGCGAGGAAGCCTTCCAGGCCGGCATAGCTCAGCGGCGATTGCGGCGTGTACTTGCGCATCGCCCGCTGGTAGTCGGCCACCAGGGCTTCCTGGCCGGAGTTGGGGTTGGGCGTCACCTGCGTCAATGCCACGCCGACTGCCTCGTCCTTGAGCGCGCCGTACAGCTCCGCCGCGTCCACCGTGGAGATGGCGAAGAACTGCGGGTTCTGTCCGTGTTGCTTCATCTGGTGGATGAAGTTCGCTGCCGGCTTGCTGGCGGCAATCAGTACCACCGCGTGCAGGTTGGCGGCGGCGAGCGTCTTGACCGCGTCGGATACGTCCTGCTTGTTTGGATCGTAGGCGGCGCTGGCGGTCACGTTCAGGCCGAGCTGCCAGCCGGCCAGCGCGCCCTGCACGCCGCTCAGGCCCTCTTGCCCCAGGCTGTCCTGCTGATAGAGCACGCCGATGCGGGTAATGCCGAGCGAGGTCAGCTGGCGGACGATGCGGAACGCTTCGTCGTGGTAGCTGGCCCGCACGTTGAACAGCCAGGGGTTGAAGTGGGTGCGAGTGACGTCGCTGCCGGTATAGGGGGCGATCGACGGCAGGGATTGCTGCTGGATCAGCGGGTCGATGGCCTGGTTGGCCGGCGTGCCGAACACGCCGATCAGCCCGAACACCTCGCCGCGCGCGGTGAATTCGTTGACGTTGGTGATGGCCTTCGACGCCTGATAGGCGTCGTCCTTCACCCGCAGCGTCAGCTTGCGGCCGTTGACGCCGCCGGCATCGTTCTGGCGCCGGAAGGCGAGCTGGATGCCGTTGCTGTAGGCCTGCGCCACGGTGGCGAAGGGGCCGCTCAGCGCGGCGGTCTGGGCGAAGGTGATGCTGTCGGCGGTGACGCCGGGTTCGGCGCGGGCGGCGACGGTGGCGGCCAGCAGGCCGGCCGCGATCCAGGGTGTGATGCGCATGTCCTCTCTCCCCTTTGTGGATTCGCCCCTGCCCGGTTTTTTGGTGGGTCTTGTGGGAGCGTTTCCGCCGCCCCCACCGGGCGATTGCGTGGTTCAGTTCATCTCAAATCGGAACTCCGTAGCCTGGACGCCATCGGCGGCCGGGGAGACGGCGCCACCCCGGCCGCCTGCGGCGTCCAGGCTACATACAGTGTTTCTGTGGGCGCGACTTCTGCTCATCCCCGCTCAACTCATGACGTTGCCGCCATCCACATTCAACGTCTGGGCGGTGATGTAGCTGGCTTCATCGCTCGCCAGGAATACGGCGGCGCCGGCGATGTCCTGCGGCTTGCCCATGCGGCCGAGTGGCACCGCCAAGCCCACCGCGCGTTTCTTCTCGCCGGGTTGCAGGCCTTCGTAGCGGGCGAACAGGCTGTCGACGTGCGCCCACATCGGCGTATCCACCACCCCCGGCGAGATGCCGTTGACGCGGATGCCGTGCGGCGCCATCGCCAGCGCGGCGGACTGGGTGTAGCTGATCACCGCCGCCTTGCTGGCGCAGTAGTGCGACACCAGCGCCTCGCCACGCCGGCCGGCCTGCGAGGCGAGGTTGATGATGCTGCCGGCGATCTGGTTGTCGACCATGCTTTGCAGCAC
>CBIHQA010000423.1:0-4053 GCA_966211475.1 uncultured Neisseriales bacterium | reverse complement strand
CCGCGCACGACCGCTGCCAGCACGTAGGCGCCATACATCTCGATCGGCGTGATCGGTGGCAGCAGCACGAACACCAGGTTGCCGGTGATCTTGCTCTGGATCAGGCTGCTCGACGTATTGGCGAAGGCATTCTGCAGCATCGACATCATTACCAAGCCCGGCACCAGGAAGCCGATGTAGGGCACGCTCTGGTAGACCTTCACATGGCTGCCCAGCGCATGCGAAAAGATCAGCAGGTAGAGCAGGGATGTGATGACCGGCGCGAGGATGGTCTGCAGGCTGACCTTCCAGAAGCGCAGCACTTCCTTGTACAACAGCGTGGCGAAACCGGTCATGCTAGCGCCTCCCGGTTCTGCACCGTCTGGACGAACACGTCTTCCAGCGTGGGTTGCGGCAGGGCCAGGTCATCCACCGTCAGGCCAGCGTTGCGCAGTTCGGCGAGGACCGATTCCAGTTCGCTCAGCTCGTTCAGCCGCAGGCGCAGCGCGCCGTCCTCTTGCCCGATGAAGCGCTCGCCCAACGCATCCGGCAGCACGCCTCCACTGATCCGCAGGCGCACCTCCCGTTGGGGCGGGCGGGACAGGAAATTCTCCTTGCGGTCCAGTGCGACCACGCGACCCTGCTTGAGGATGGCAATGCGGTTGCAGAGCGTTTCCGCCTCTTCCAGATAGTGGGTGGTCAGCACGATGGTGTGGCCTTGCCGGTTCAGCCGCTGGATGAATTCCCACAGAGACTGGCGCAGCTCCACGTCCACGCCGGCGGTGGGCTCGTCCAGCACGATTACCGGCGGGCGGTGCACTAATGCCTGGGCAACCAGCACCCGGCGCTTCATGCCGCCGGACAAGGCCCGCATATTGGTGTTTGCCTTGTCGGCCAGCCCAAGGTTGGCCAGCAGCTCATCGATCCAAGCGTCGTTGCTGCGCAGACCGAAATAGCCGGATTGAAGGCGCAGCGTTTCACGCACGGTGAAGAAGGGGTCGAACACCAGTTCCTGCGGCACGATGCCCAGTGCACGGCGAGCTTCGCGGTAGTCATTCACCACGTCGTGGCCCATCACGCGGATGTTGCCGCTGTCCGCACGTGTCAGGCCGGCCAGGATGCTGATCAGTGTGGTCTTGCCGGCTCCGTTCGGGCCTAGCAGAGCAAAGAATTCGCCCGGTTCGACGGTGAAGGAGACGCGGTCCAGCGCCTGCAGGGCGCCAAAGCGCTTGGATATGGCTTGAATGTCTAGGGCGGGAGTCATCGCGGCGGCGACGCAAAAAATCACATTCTAGCGCAGCCGCCGTTCAACCGCGCTGTCGGGGTGCTGCCGGAGAAGCTCAGGGCGCCGGCGGAGTCGTGCCGGTGCCGCTTGCCGGGGCGCTGGCAGGCGTTTCGCCGGTCGGACCCGGATCGAAGTTGTCGTCCTGTCCGGTTGGTGCTTCGCCGTCGCGGATCTCGAACTCGCGACGTTCCAGGTAGGCGTCCCGCATGAAGGCGTAGGTGTCGGTACCGTTCGCCTGGTCGATCACCTGGTCGACCCCCAGCAGTTGCGCGCGTGCATCCAGCACCCGCAGTACCGTCAGGCTGTTGCGGACCGGAATGTCGTCGATCTGGCCATAGGTTGCTTGCGCAGCGATCACGTTGACACTGTCGCGCGCGGTGGTGGGGCCAAAGACGGGGATGACCAGGTAAGGGCCGCTACCCACGCCCCATTTGCCGAGCGTCTGGCCGAAGTCTTCGTCGTGCTTTTCCAGGCCCACCTTGCTGGCCACGTCGACCAGGCCGAACACGCCAAGCGTGCTGTTGATCAGCAACCGCCCGACATCGGAGCCGGCCTTCTTCGGCTTGCCCTGCAGCAGGTTGTTCAGCCCAACGAAGATGTCGTCGATGTTCGAGAAGAAATTGTGCACGCCGGTCCGTGCCGGGCCGGGCACCACCTTGGTGTAAGCCTGGGCGGCCGGGCGCAGCACCGCCTTGTCGACAGCTGTATTGAAGCGGTAGATCGGCCGGTTGATGGATTCCAGCGGATCGTAGTTGTTCTGGGGCGTGGCGCATGCGGTCAGCAGGCCGGCCAACACCACGGGCAGGACGATTTGGCGCTTCATGATCAGTCAGTCAGGCGTATGGATTCGGGGCCGCGGTTTCAGGCCCAATTGGCTTGAAGCATAGCAGGGGCAGGGGTTATTCCGCGAGAGAAAGCAGGTTCCCGACGGCATACAGGTCGATCAGGCGTTGCAGCGCCGGCGTGATGCCGGCGAATTGGATGGCAACCCCTCGCTGTTTCGCCCGACGGGTCGCCTCCAGCAGCAGGCTGACGGCGGAGGCGTCGCATTCCTCCACCGCAGCGCAGTCGATCCGCATCTGCGGCGCCGGTGAAGCGCCCAGGCGGTGCGCCCATTCCCCCGCCTCGGCCAGCGTCAGGCGGCGAGGCAGGGCAAGGGTGCCGTCGGACTGGCTCATTGGCCGCCCTTGGCCAGTTGCTGGTTGCGGTCGGTCAGGTACTTGATCAGCGCGTCTACACCGCCCTGATTGATGATCTGCCCGAAATTGCTGCGATGGGTGGTGACGATCGAGATCCCATCGACGGCCACGTCGAACACTTGCCAGTTGTTACCAGACTGGGCCAGGCGGTAGTCGATGCGGATCGGCTTCTGGGCGTTCGGTGCCTGCACGTCGGTGTTCACCGTCACTTCCTTGGCGCCATCCGCCGCGTTGATCGGGCGGACATTGATCTTGGCACCCTTCGCCAGAATCAGGGCGTTGGAATAGGTATTGACCAGCAGGGAGCGGAACTCCTGCGTCAGCGCAGTTTTCTGTTGCGGCGTGGCTTGCAGCCAAGCGCGGCCGACCGCCAGGCCGGTCATGCGCTGGAAGTCAAAGTACGGCAGCACCTTGGCGGCGACCTGATCGCGCATCACCTTTTCGTTACCGGGGCGACCTTCGCGCTGGAGGATCTGCATCACGTCCTGGGTATTGTCGCGAACCAGGGTTTCCGCGGGGTGATCGGCCCGGGCGCTGAGGGCAGCACAGGCCAGCAGCGGGGCAACGATCAGGGACAACAGCATCTTGGTGTATCGCATGGTTTTCATTCCTGTCGCGCGTTATTGCGCAGGTTTAGTTTCCGCAGCTTTGCTGAACAGGAACTGACTGATCAACTGTTCGAGCACCACGGCCGAAGAGGTGATGGTGATCACGTCCCCGTTTTGCAACATCTGACTGTCCGCTCCGGTCTCCAGCCCGATGTACTGTTCCCCGAGCAGGCCGGAGGTCAGGATCTGGGCAGAGCTATCCTTGCTGAACTTGTAACCGTCGAACAGTTGCAGCGAGACCAGGGCACGATAGGTCTTGTTGTCGAAGCGGATGTCGCGCACACGGCCGACCACCACACCGGCGCTTTTCACCGGCGCATTCGCCTTGAGCCCGCCGATGTTGTCGAACTGGGCCTTGATCTCCACGCCGCCGCTACTGCTGAAGCTGCTTGGGTTGCTGACCCGCAGCGCGAGGAAGATCACCGCGGCAATGCCGGCAGCGACGAAAAGGCCCACCCACACATCTATGGAGGCACGGTTCATGGCATCAGTTTCCCTGGAACATGAAGGCGGTCAGGATGAAATCAAGCATCAGGATGACCACCGATGAAGTCACCACGGTACGCGTGGTGGCGGCGGAGACGCCTTCCGCCGTAGGCTGGGCGTCATAGCCCTCGAAGACGGCGATGAGAGTGACCGCCACGCCGAACACGGCACTCTTGATCAGCCCGTTGACGATATCGCCGTAGAAACGCACGTTGGCCTGCATCTGGCCCCAGAACGTCCCTTCGTCGATCCCCAGCAATAGCACGGCAATCGTGTAGCCGCCAAAGATGCCGACCAGGTTGAACAGGGCGGCGAGTACCGGCATCGACAGCACGCCGGCCCAGAATCGGGGGGCGACCACGCGGGCGACCGGTTCCACCGCCATCATTTCCATGGCGGACAACTGCTCGGTGGCCTTCATCAGGCCGATCCCGGCCGTGATTGCGGATCCGGCACGGCTGGCGAACAGCAGTGCCGCCAGCACCGGCCCCAACTC
>CBIHQA010000422.1:0-4062 GCA_966211475.1 uncultured Neisseriales bacterium | reverse complement strand
AAGTGTTCATGTGTCCGCCAAGAAGTTAAGCGGACACGAGGCTCCTACGGGCGGGACTCGGAATCAACATGACTTGGCTGGCTGCTTACGATCGTCTTGGCGCTCGCCCCGTTGCGGTGGTTGCCCCCCTCTTCATCGGCCTTGGAAACTCCATTCGGATAGCCCAGGTGGTGCGTCAACTCGCCGGCCAAGGCGCGCTCGATCAGTGCCTTCTTCAACGCCATGGTTGTCGCGTTGATCTGATCGGCCGTCATCGGCACGCCTGCCCCTACGAGCTGGTCCAACAGTTCCTTCGGCACCTTCGGCAGCGCTGAAGTCTTAGCGGCTATCGCTGCATTCCTCGTCTTGGTCTTGCTTGGCATACATGTTCCTTCTCTTCATGTTATGCCTCACACACAAAATTCAGGACAGGCTCGATGGCGTCGATTCTTCAATGAACTCTAATCTCGTGCCCGCCCCATGATCCCGTCATCGCTGCGCGCTTCCACGCGCGGTGGCATGAATCTCACCACTTCATGCGTGAACTCGTCGATGATGACGCGCTCATGCTCGACTTGGCTAGGGTCTGGCTGCCTCGCTATGTTGGCCCTTCGCTGACCTTGTTCCGCGGCGAGAACATCAATCGCTACGAGGCCGGTCGCATCGGCTCAGCCTGGAGCGATCTGGAAGAGACAGCAAACACGTTCGCAGGTGGGCTGATGCGGTCGGCGGCGGCGGGCTCATTTGAAGACGGTCGCGCCGTCGGTTGCGATTATCGCCGGGCCATCTGATCACAGTGCGAACTGGCTCCGTGAAGGCGAATTCACAGTGGACCCGCGCAGGCTCGTTGTGATTGAGGTGATCAAGCGATTCGCAGCCAGGCACTGACGTTGGCCCAAGCCAGTCCAATTGGAGGGTCACAGGGACTCGGACACGACGACCGGACACCGGCGGAACGGTCTATCAGCATGAAGCGGAACGGAAAATTCCACCGGTCAATGACATAGCGCGACGTCACGATTGGACGAACGTACGATGGCTTTATGCCCACCCGCCCCCCTAGGCCCGTTGACCCGTTGGCCCCACCGCAGTCTAAGATCGAGCCGATGCTGTTTGCCGAAGCAAAGCGTCCGTCCGATGACCCGGCCTACATCCACGAGGCCTTTTGTTAGCGGAATGCCTCGAGGTACTAAGTAACCGGTCGGAGCGGCGGCTTGCGACCCAAAGCGGAAGGCGACCTCGCCGAAATGGGCTGCCGGGAAGCAGTCGTTCAGTCTCAAATCGTATTGGGCGACCAAGGGATAGAGCGACTCAACCGGCGCCAGACTGTGTAGAAGACGAGAGCGCCGACGAGACCATGAAGCCCGAAGAAGACAAGGTTCTCTACATAAGTCAGCCACGCGTACCCGGTCGGAGTTCCGTTGACGTAGATGTCCACGTATTTGCCGTGCCAGTTCTGACCGGATGAGTAGCCCTCGAGCCGACTGGGCCAGGAAAACGCGAACGGAAGCATGCCAAGAATGGCTCCGGCAATACTTAGAGAAGTCCAGCCCTCACGCCGAAACCGGCGCAGCAAAAGAAACGCCGGCACGCCAATCAGCAACGTCACTGCCGAAGCGACAACAACTACGGCCATGAAGAAGAAACCCATGCCGTACATGGGCTGGGAGGTCCCGAGGAAATCGGGTGCCAGGCGCGCAGCCAGAACGACAGGCTGGACTGCAACTGCTGCGATGGCGGATGTCCAAATCTTCATGATGGTCTAGGCCAAGCGAGCGCATTCATTCCCACGACTCCTGCCCGGCGCGGCCCATCTCCCGAACAGGTGGTGCTATCAGCACAACTTCAAGGTGCGCAGCCTACCTCAAAAGAGTCATTCGTCACCGGCTGCTCCTGGCCGGCAGTGTGAGTACGGGCAGCCAGAAAGCTGACTTTCGATGCCAAGGCCAATCCAGCAAAGGTCAGCAGTCAGCAAACACCGGACTCACACTGCCGGCCAGGAGCGGAAGTTCAGCACTGGAAGCTTGTCGGAATCGTCCGATTGAGCGCGCCGTCTGTCGCGACGGGCGTGACGCAGACAAGCCTACCGACATCGCTGTTCAGTCTCTAGGTGGGTGCGGGCCCAAAAGGTTTACGCTTGCGGAATCGACCTTCTGCTGCGCACGCGCTGACAGAACTGAGACCTGCGGGCTACGGCACCTTGCAAAATTATGGTCAACAAAGAACTTAGTCCGCAGGAAGAGGCATGGTAGGACGCAGCATTCGAATCTTTCTCGTTGACGGTGTTTCGTCGGGCACGCGGACCGCGGAACTTGGTCTGTCAACAATCAAAGCGCTCGTAGTACCCCGCGCCTCATTGGCAGCCGCTACCCAGCGGTCGGAGGTGCAGAGGACCGGCGTGTATGTATTGATCGGACAGGATGCCGAACTCGCAAATACGAAGAGGATCTATGTCGGAGAAGGCGACACCGCGATCAACCGCATCTCCGCCCACAACAAGGACGCAGATAAGGACTTCTGGGACGAGGTGGTCGTGTTCGTCTCAAAAGACGACAACCTCACGAAGGCTCACGTCCGTTATGTTGAAGCGCGCCTGATCGCTCTTGCCAAAGCGGCCAAGCGTTCAGTCGTGACAAACGGAACTGCGCCAAATGCGCAGGGGATGCTTCCTGAGCCCGACCAAGTCGAGATGGACGAGTTCATTGCCCAAGCACGGCTGCTACTGGGCGCGCTAGGGTATGACATCTTCGAGCCCTTGAAAACCCCGCCGCTGAACGCGCCTGTCATTGCGGCGACGCAGCACCCACCCGCATCTGCCGCCCCAAACTTCAAGTTCTCTGGCGCGAATTTTGATGCCAGCCTGGTGGTGGACCAAAACAGCGGTCAGTTCGTCGTTCAAGCCGGGTCGAGAGCTCGAAAGGCGGAAACGCCATCACTTCAGCCGACGTACAAGAACCTCCGCGCGCAACTTGTCCAGACCGGAGTCCTAGAGGTCCTAGACGAGGGGAGCTATAGGTTCACCCAAGACTATGCCTTCAGCGCTCCAACGCCCGCCGCCCAGGTCGTCTGTGGGAGCACCGCGAACGGCCGAACAGCTTGGAAGACTGAACCGGGAAACGTGTCGTTTGCCGAATGGCAGGATGCCCAGCTACCAGCAGATCAAACTGACTAACGTGGCCGCGCAATGCAGCGGCGTGCCGGTCAACTCCGCATCCAGTGGCAGCTTTAAGGTGTCGAGTCTCCGTTCACCAAGGAGCGGTCCGGGTCGAGAGCACCAATTCGCCGACTCAGGAAGCTGCCGCTCACAAAACCCCGGCAATGCACTGGCAATACCACGCGCCTACCGCTCAACGGGCGGTTCGTCTGCAGCCGTCCAGCCGTTCGCCAACGCGCCCGACGGCGCTGACGGCGGCGGCCGCCGTCCATGGACCGCGATCGAATGTCGCATCCAGCCTGCCTGCAGTAGCGACTCGGTGAGCTGGATCGACGGTGCGCTCCTGGACACGGGGCGCCGTTGCCATGGAAACAGAGTTAAATGCGCCGCTTTGCTCATGCGCCCTGTTTGCCGTGCTGTGCGCATCCACCACATGTAGCACCAGGTGCAGCGCGATGACCCTGTCCTACACGGCTACCTGGTCATTCTGTCAACAGATAGGCTGTCCTCGTCAAAACGCACTTGACGTACCGGGGAGGCTGGCGCATAAGATGTTGCCGACGCAGGTCGAGACTCGCAGTCTCCGGTTTCGATATGCAGTGCTGCCCCAACGCGCAGCCGTTAGCGGTCGTGACCCGCACAAGTATTGACCTCCGATGAGGCGCCGGATGCTTCGCACCCGCAGGCCTTGGGGCCCTAGAGTCCCAAGCGTGAATCCAGCACCAGTGCACTGCTGAGCCCATCCAGACACACACACAACGACCCGTGTGTCGCGATAGCGGTGTCACCGCCCATTCCCGCTCACCCTGCTGAGGCCGCTCAGCTTGCTGCCAGCGTTGCTGCAACCCGCGCTGCGAGCAGCTTTTCGGCACCACCGCACACAGACATCGGAGGTCGCTATGGACCAACTGCTGTCCTCCCAGCAAATG
>CBIHQA010000421.1:0-4065 GCA_966211475.1 uncultured Neisseriales bacterium | reverse complement strand
TGGAAGGCAACCTGCACCTCGGCTACACCTCGTTCCGGGTACGGCATCGTCGCGGCCACTGTCTCGACGTAGTCACCCAGGCATCGGCGTTCAAGCACGAGGGGCAGCCCGCCCTGATCGGCCTACTAATGGACGTCACCGAAAAAACCGAAGCGGTCAGCCAGCTCAAGCTCACCGCCAAGGTATTCGAGAACGCGTCGGAAGGCATCGTGATCGCCGATGCAAACGAGGTGATCACCGCCGTCAACGAAGCCTTCACCCGCATCACCGGTTTCACCGAGAAAGAGGCGCTGGGCAAGCGATCGCGCATGTTCCGCGCCCCGTTCGGCGAAGGCGGCTTCGGCGAGGACGTGCTGCGCACCCTGCGCCGCGAAGGCCATTGGCAGGGCGAGATGCTGGACCGCCGTAAGGACGGCCTGGCCTATCCGGCCTGGCTGTCGATCAGCGTGGTCCGTAACGATGCCGGCCAGATCACCCACTACGCCGGCGTGTTCACCGACATCACGGTGCGCAAGCAGACCGAGGAACGACTGCACTTCCTCGCCAACCATGATCCGCTGACGGCACTGCCCAACCGCACGATGTTCCACGACGCCCTGCGGCACGCCATCGCGCAGGCCAAGCTGCATGGCGAGCAACTGGCACTGCTGTTCATCGACCTGGACCGCTTCAAGGTGATCAACGACAGCCTGGGCCACGACGCGGGCGACCAGTTGCTGCGGGCGGTAGCGGAACGGCTGTCTGGCGCGCTCAAGGAAAGCGACCTGTTGGCCAGGCTCGGCGGAGATGAATTCGTGATGCTGATCGAGCGCACCCACGACGTGCAGGAGATCGCCCATTTCGCCGAAAGCATCCTGAGAGCGCTCGGCAAGCCGTTCATGCTGGAGGGACGCGAGTTCTTCGTCAGCTGTTCGATCGGCATCAGCCTGTTCCCGCACGACGGCGAGGATGGCCAGAGTCTGCTCAAGAATGCCGACATCGCGCTCTATCGCGCCAAGGAAACCGGCAAGAACACCTACCAGTTCTTCTCCGCCGACATGAACAGCAAGGCGTTCGAAATCCTGGTAATGGAGAACAGCCTGCGCAGCGCACTCAAGCGCAATGAATTCCGGCTGCGCTTCCAGCCGCAGATCCGCCTCAGCGACGGCCAGATCGCCGGCGCCGAATGCCTGCTGCGCTGGTCGCACCCAGACTTGGGGGAAGTACCGCCGTTGCGCTTCATTCCATTGGCGGAGGAAACCGGCCTGATCAATCCGATCGGCGAATGGCTGCTGCACGAAGCTTGCCGCGAAGCCAAGGCCTGGGAGGATGCAGGCCTGCCGCCGATCCGGCTATCGGTGAACCTGTCGCCCCGTCAGTTCCAGCGCGCCACCCTGCTGCCCACGGTCGCCTCCGCGCTACGTGACAGCGGCCTGGCGCCGGAACGGTTGGAACTGGAGATCACGGAGAGCGTGATCATGCGGCAGCCCGAGGAAGCCGTGGCGCTGATGGAAGACCTGACGGACCTCGGCGTCTGGCTGGCGATCGACGACTTCGGCACTGGCTATTCGTCGCTGTCCCACCTGAAGCACTTCCCGATCCAGACACTGAAGATCGACCGCTCCTTCATCGAAGGCGTGACCGATCATCACGACGACAAGGCCATTGCCGAAACCATCATCACCCTGGGCAAGCAATTGGGACTGACCGTCATCGCGGAAGGCGTCGAGACCCGCGCCCAGCACAGCTTCCTGACCGCCCGCGGCTGCGACATGGGCCAGGGATATCTGTATGGCCGCCCGATGACGAGCACGGCGCTGGCCGACCTGCTCCGGCGCGGCACGATCCCGACCGGCGAAGAGACCGTCGCCGGTTGATGGTCCTTGCTAGTGGACCGACCGTCCATTACCCTTCGAGCACCTGAACACCACAGAGCCATCCATGGCCGATTCGCCAGGCAACACGCCACACTCCGCCGAAGCGTCCGCTCCGAATTACGAACAGCAGGAACTTCGCCAGCGGGCTTTCCGGCGTGTCCTGATCGCCATCGCCCTGATTCTGGCGGCTATCGTGGTCCTGAATGCCCTGAACCGGCTGCGCAACAGCCAGCGGGACGAAGTCCTGGCGCCCGCGCCAAGCACGGTCACCGCCCCCGAAGCGCCCGCTTCCGCCGCACCGGAAATCGCCGCCAGCACGCCCGAGGCGCCGGCCAGCGAACCTGCTGCGACAACGCCGCCCGCGATCGAACAACCCGCATCCAACTCCGTACCGGCAACGCCCGCCGCTGCTTCGACGGCTCCGGCACCAACTGCGACGGTTGCCGCCACGCCACATCCGGCACCGCCGGAAGTCATCAACAACGCCGGTCTGCCGCAGGTCAACGACCTGCCCGGCACGCCGTTGGCCATCGCACCCGCGACGCCACCGACGCCTGCCCCGCCCAAGACACCGCAGACCAAGACACCGCCCGTGACGCCACCAGCCCCCACCGCTGCGGCGCCGGTTGCTACCCCAACCGCCCCCTCCCCCGCTCCGTCGGCCCCAGCTCCACACCTGGCCGGATTCAGCGTCAAAAGTTACACGGTTCAGCTCGGCGTGTTTGCCCGCTACGACAACGCACAGCAGCTATACCAGCGACTGCGTGATGCAGGCGTCCCGGCGCAACTGGAAAGCCGGGTAACGCTCGGCCCCTTCCGGGACCGTGCCGAGGCGGCGCAAGCAATGGCCAAGATGAAACAGATGGGATTGGCACCGGTCCTGGTGCCCAATGCGGTGCTAGGCCAGTAAGTCAGTCGACTTCGCCGCCAGCCTCTGGGGATTGCCGGGCGGCCGGTCCGGCGGAATCGACAGCTTCCCAGCGGAACACATACCCGGCCTCGTCTTCGTCTGGCGCCAACTCCACCGCATAGCCCAAGTCGGATACCCAGGCCAGCTGTCCGCCGCAATACAGCAAGGGCCAGCGATCGCGCAGCCAAGGCGCAAGCCCGGACTCCTGCCAGAGACCTTTCAGCGTCTTTGCAGGGCGACCTGCCAGCCTGAGGCGCTCCCCGCCGGTCCGTAGACGGAGGGACCAGCCGCCACGCTGCCAATGCCGGGCAGCAATGCCAACGCCCATCGACGGCTCGACCCACAACCGCCCCTGCCAGGCTGGAACCGGCAAGGGCAACCCCGTCTGCCCGTCCACATCGATCACACCTTCGGGCGGAGACCAGTCCGGCACGCGCCAAGCCCGATCCCGGTAAACGCGGACGCTTGCCGCTTGCCCAGGCAGCGGCACCGTAATCTGCGCATCCGGACGGACCGTACTCAGTTGCCGCGAGAGTTGCAGCAGCGTGCCGGATCGGGGAGAAGGATGCCCCCCTTGCCGTAACCACGACCTCAGCAACTGATGCGCCCGGGATTCGGGCAGGGCACGCCAGCGCGGCAGATCCAGCGCATCGCCTTCCACACAGGCCGCGATATCTTGTGCGGCGACGGCCTCCAGCCCTTGCAGCGCATCACGCTGCCACTGCATGGCCCGAATCACGGCATCCCGGTAGTGCGGAAAACGCGCCTCCAGCTCGGGCAACACCTGCTGGCGCAGCGCGTTGCGATCGAAACGCGTGTCCTGGTTGCTCTCGTCTTCGACCCAGCTCAGCGCATGGTGCTCGGCGTAGTTTTTGAGGATGGATCGCGACACTGGCAACCACGGCCGCACCCAGCGCTGTGCGCCGCGAAGCTGGATGGCCGGCATGCCCGCCAAGCCGGCCGGACCGGCACCGCGCAACAATTGCAGGAAAAAGGTCTCGACCTGGTCATCCTGGTGATGACCGAACAGCACGGTATCGGCATCCAGCAGGGAGAGCGCCGCATGGCGGGCATCCCGCGCGACGGCCTCCAGGCTTTCTCCACCTCGGCGGACGAGTTGCAGCCGCGTATGGCTGAATGGCACACCCCATTCGGCGCAGCGCGTCGCGCAAAAAGCCAGCCAGGTATCGGCGTTGGGAGAAAGCCCGTGATGGACATGATGGGCAGACAGCTGCGCACCACTTGCCCGCGCCCAGGCAACCGCCGCATGCAGCAGGCAGATGGAATCGAGCCCCCCGG
>CBIHQA010000420.1:0-4068 GCA_966211475.1 uncultured Neisseriales bacterium | reverse complement strand
ACGCGTCGTCGTGGTGCTACGGCACGGAGACGAAACGACGCAGGGAGCAGATTTCCGGGGCTGCCAGAAGGGTTCCGGCGATGAGGGGTGCATCACTGCGTTGCACCGCTTGCTCAAGGGGCCACCTTGTGCAGCGCGCCGCGCCTTGCGCTGCACCCCTCATCGCCGGAACGCGACCCTTGATATGGCACTTGACAGGCTCTACCCGCCGCTTGACCAAATACAAACCGCTGGGTAATGTTCGAAATTCGCATTGCGCTACAGCGAGTTATGCGTCCCCCTGGCGGGTCACCGCTCGGGTGAGGGACGTAACCTGGCGAACCCGCTGCTTCGGACCGCTTATCGAGCAACCCTCTCGCGATTCGGCTGACTCCTTCCACCCCTTGGAGCCGCCCAAACGCCCCGAAGCCGACGCCAGCCAACAGATTTGGCAACCCCATATCCCGCGCGACCGGCGGAGAACGGTCACTGCGTACGCAACCTGGCGAAAACTTTGGATTCGCTCGTCCTTCACGACGTGTCCTGTGCTGATCGGTGCTCCCATGCACTATCGCCAGGCTATCCGCCGTGCCCGTACCGGGCGTGATCCGCAATCGAGGGTTACATCATGGAACAACTGACAGGCGCCGAAATCATGGTGCGTTGTCTTCAGGATGAAGGGGTGGAGCATGTCTTCGGCTACCCCGGCGGTGCCGTCCTGGAGATCTACGACGCCATCTTCCGGCAAGACAAGTTCCGGCACGTGCTGGTCCGCCACGAGCAGGCCGCCGTTCACGCCGCGGACGCTTATTCCCGTTCGTCCAACAAGGTCGGCGTGGCGCTGGTGACCAGCGGCCCCGGCGCGACCAACGCGATCACCGGCATCGCAACCGCCTACATGGATTCGATCCCGATGGTGGTGATCTCCGGTCAGGTGGCCACCCCGGCGATCGGGCTGGATGCTTTCCAGGAAGTCGACATGGTCGGGATCACCCGTCCGTGCGTGAAGCACAACTTCCTGGTGAAGGACATCACCCAGCTGGCCGACACCATCAAGAAAGCCTTCTTCATCGCCAAGAGCGGCCGTCCCGGCCCGGTGGTGGTCGACATCCCGAAGGACGTCACCCAGAAGAAGCACACCTACCACTACCCGACGAGCGTCAGCATGCGCTCGTACAACCCGATCCAGAAGGGCCACCCCGGCCAGATCAAGAAGGCCGTGCAGCTGCTGCTGGACGCGAAGCGCCCGCTGATCTACGTCGGCGGCGGCGCGGTGCAGGGCGACGCGGCGGCAGAAGTCATCGAACTGGTGAAGCTGCTGGGCGTGCCGTGTACCAACACCCTGATGGGCCTGGGCGCCCATCCGGGCACCGACCCGCAAAACCTCGGCATGCTGGGCATGCACGGCACCTACGAAGCCAACATGGCGATGCAGAACTGCGACGTGCTGCTGGCCGTGGGTGCTCGCTTCGACGACCGCGTGATCTCCGTGCCGGCACACTTCCTGTCCTCGCCGAAGAAGATCATCCACGTCGACATCGACCCGTCGTCGATCGCCAAGCGCGTGAAGGTGGACATCCCCATCGTCGGCAACGTCAAAGACGTGCTGACCGAGATGCTCAACCAGCTGAAAGCCGCCGGCGAACGCCCGGCCGAAGCGCCGCTGGCAGCCTGGTGGAAGCAGATCGACGCCTGGCGTGCGCCGAACAGCCTGCACTTCGAGAACAGCAGCGAGATCATCAAGCCGCAGTTTGTGGTGCAGAAGTTGTGGGAGATCACCGGTGGCGACGCCTTCGTGACCTCCGACGTCGGCCAGCACCAGATGTGGGCCGCGCAGTACTACAAGTTCAACAAGCCGCGCCGCTGGATCAACTCCGGTGGCCTGGGCACGATGGGCTTCGGCCTGCCGGCCGCGATGGGCGTGCGTCTGGCCAACCCGGACGTCGACGTCTGCTGCATCACCGGCGAAGCCTCCATCCAGATGAACATCCAGGAGCTCTCCACCTGCAAGCAGTACCACGTGCCGGTGAAGATCGTGAACCTGAACAACCGCTACCTGGGCATGGTTCGCCAGTGGCAGGAGTTCTTCTACGGCAATCGCTACTCCGAATCCTACATGGACGCGCTGCCGGACTTCGTGAAGCTGGCCGAGGCGTACGGCCACGTCGGCATGCGCATCGAGCGGCCGGCGGACGTCGAACCGGCGCTGAAGGAAGCGCTGTCGATGAAGGACCGCCTGGTGTTCATGGACTTCCTCACCGACCAGTCCGAGAACGTGTTCCCGATGGTGCAGAACGGCAAGGGCCTGACACAGATGGACCTGCCCCCGCACATGCGTAACCTGCAGATCGCCCCGCCGACTCCGACCGGCGAGCGCGACTACGGCAACCTGTGCTGAGGAGCGCCTGAATGCGACACATCCTTTCCATCCTGCTGGAAAACGAAGCCGGCGCCCTGTCCCGCGTGTCGGGTCTGTTCTCCGCTCGCGGCTACAACATCGAGTCGCTGACGGTGGCCCCCACCGAAGACCCGACGCTGTCCCGGATGACCATCGTCACCACCGGTTCGGACGACATCATCGAACAGATCACCAAGCAGCTGAACAAGCTGATCGAGGTGATCAAGGTGGTGGACCTGAACGAATCCGAGCACATCGAACGCGAGCTGATGCTGATCAAGGTGCGCGCCACCGGCAAGGACCGCGAAGAGATGAAGCGGATGGCGGACATCTTCCGCGGCCGCATCATCGACGTGACGGAAAAGACCTACACGGTCGAGCTCACCGGCACCGGCGAAAAGCTGGACTCCTTCATCAAGGCGATCGACGAGAGCCTGATCCTGGAAACCGTCCGTACCGGCGCATCCGGCATCGGCCGCGGCGAGCGTATTCTGAAAGTTTAAGGGCATCGGCCCATCCCCCGGTCATGATGGCCGATAGCTGATATGGGGCGCGACCCGCCCCTACTGAAAGGAAAGCAAAATGAAGGTTTATTACGACAAGGACGCCGACCTCTCCCTGATCAAGGGCAAGCAGGTCACCATCGTTGGCTACGGTTCGCAAGGCCACGCCCACGCGCAAAACCTGACCGACTCCGGCGTGAACGTGACCGTCGGCCTGCGCCGTGGCGGCGCGTCCTGGTCCAAGGCCGAAGCGGCCGGCATCAAGGTGGCGGAAGTCGCCGAAGCCGTGAAGTCCGCCGACCTGGTGATGATCCTGCTGCCGGACGAAAGCCAGCCGGAAGTCTATTACCGCGACATCGAGCCGAACATCAAGCAAGGCGCCACCCTGGCCTTCGCCCACGGCTTCAACATCCATTACAACCAGATCGTGCCGCGCAAGGATCTGGACGTGATCATGGTCGCCCCGAAGGGCCCGGGCCACACCGTGCGTTCCACCTACAAGCAAGGTGGTGGCGTGCCCAGCCTGATCGCCGTGTACCAGGACCAGTCCGGCAAGGCCAAGGACATCGCCCTGTCGTACGCTGCCGCGAACGGCGGCACCAAGGGTGGCGTGATCGAAACCAACTTCCGTGAAGAAACCGAAACCGACCTGTTCGGCGAACAGGCCGTGCTGTGCGGTGGCGCCGTGGAACTGGTGAAGATGGGCTTCGAAACCCTGACCGAAGCCGGCTACGCGCCGGAAATGGCCTACTTCGAGTGCCTGCACGAACTGAAGCTGATCGTCGACCTGATGTACGAAGGCGGCATCGCCAACATGAACTACTCGATCTCCAACAATGCCGAGTACGGTGAGTACGTGACCGGCACCGAGGTGATCAACGAGCAGTCCCGTGTCGCGATGCGCAACGCCCTGAAGCGCATCCAGACCGGCGAATACGCCAAGATGTTCATCCTGGAAGGTAAGACCAACTACCCGGCGATGACCGCCCGCCGCCGTCTGACCGCTGCTCACCCGATCGAAACGGTCGGCGAAAAGCTGCGCGACATGATGCCGTGGATCAAGGCGAACAAGCTGGTGGACCAGAGCAAGAACTAAGAAAGTTCCTGCGCAGCAGAAAATGGCCGGCTGAGATGCCGGCCATTTTTTTAGATGTACTTACTCTAGTCGGCGAAAATCTAGCGGGAGCT
>CBIHQA010000419.1:0-4097 GCA_966211475.1 uncultured Neisseriales bacterium | reverse complement strand
TGCGCCAGGATGGTCAGCAGCGGCGGCACACTACTGGCGGCATGGCCGCTTAACGTCAGGGCCAGGCTGGCGATCAGCGAGCCGGTCAGCCAGGCATTGGGCCAGTTCAGCCGGTGGCAGGCAAAGCCGACGGCCAGGCAGGCCAGCGCTAGCTGCGCCAGGCCGGCCGCGTCGATCGGCAGCCGCAACGCCTGGTAGGGGTCGCTGCCGTGCACATTCAGCCCGGTCAGCAGGAAGGGGATGGACGACACCACGATCACCACCCGCAGCGAATGGGCGGCGGCGATCATTGCCGGGTCGCCGCCGTTGCGCTCGCCGAGCACCGCCATCTCAGCCGCACCGCCCGGCACGCAGGCGAAGAAGGCGGTGGCGGGCGACAGATTCAGGTGCCGCGACATCAGCCGCGCCCCCATGGCTCCGACCGCCAGCGCCACCACACAGTTGAGCAGCATCCAGGGCAGAGCACCCAGCATGGCCTGGGTGACGGTGGGCGTGAAATACAGGCCCAGCGTTGCACCGACCACCGCCTGGCCCGCCTGCCGCCCCCCCGGCATCACCGGGCAGGCCCGGCCAGCGAGGCTGGTGGCGGCCACGGTGAACAAGGCGCCGATCAGCCAGGCCAGCGGAAGATGCAGCCAGTGGGCGACGAATCCGCCAGCACCGGCCAGCAGGTAGGTGACGGGGATCGCGTGCCAGGGTGGTGTCTTGGTCAGCACGGGTTGAGGTGCATTCATGCGGGATGTGCGACGTGAAGCCGGACAATGACACCGGACGGAAAAGGAGAAACCGACGTGCGCTGGATGGGGGGGCGAAATGGCCACCCATCGATACCGGCTTCCAAGACATCCTCGTAGGGCGCAATCCCGCAAGGGGACTTACTTCGCGGCGTAAGCTAGCGCATTGCGCCGGATTAACGGGATGCAAACCGATGTCGCCCTTGCCGTCGAGAATACGGCGCAATGCGCTTCGCTTATTGCGCCCTACGTCTGCAGGGGAGCGACACCCTCTCCCATGTCGGGAGAGGGCGACGGACCTCAAGCTTTTCCAGCAAACACCCACACATGCTCTTGCGGCAGGCTCAGCCAGCGGGCATCGGCCGGCAGCGCATCGCCGCTGTGGGCGCGCAGGCGCAGTTCGCCGTGGGTGAACAGATGCTCCCAGCGGTCGCCCAGGTACATCGAGGTGACCGGCTCGACCGGGATGCGGTTGGCGCCTTCGCTGGTTTCCGGGCGGACGCGTTCCAGGCGCACCAGCGCCGTGACCGGGTCGCCGACCTTCAGGTCGCTGCGGGCCTGGCCGGTCAGCTTCCAGCCTTGGCCTTCGAACTCCACCAGGCCGTTTTCCACGCGAGTGGCGCGGCCGCTCAGGTGGTTACTGGAACCCATGAACTCGGCGGCATACAGAGTGGCCGGTGCGCCATACAGCTGCTGCGGCGTGCCGGCCTGCTCGATGCGGCCGTCCTTCAGCAGCAGGATGCGGTCGGCCATGGCCATGGCTTCGGTCTGGTCGTGGGTCACCACCAGGGCCGACAGGTTCAGGCGGACGATCAGCTCGCGCAGCCAGGCACGGGCTTCTTCGCGCAGCTTGGCGTCCAGGTTGGACAGCGGCTCGTCCAGCAGGATGACTGGCGGGTTGTAGACCAGCGCCCGGGCGATGGCCACGCGTTGCTGCTGACCACCGGAGAGCTGATGCGGGAAGCGCTCCGCGAGGTGGCCCAGGTTCAGGTTGGCCAGCGCTTCCTTCACCCGGGTGCCGATCTCCGCCTTGCTGACGCCGCGCAGCTTCAGGCCGTAGGCGACGTTGTCGAACACGGTGCGGTGCGGCCACAGCGCGTAGCTCTGGAACACCAGGCCGAGGTCGCGCTTTTCGGCGGGCAGTTCGAAGTTCTTGGCGCCATCGAACAGCAGGCGGTCTGCGCCCAACTTGATGACGCCGCGGTTCGGCTGCTCCAGGCCGGCGACCGAGCGCAGCAGCGTGGTTTTGCCAGAGCCGGAGGCGCCTAGCAGCGCCACCACTTCACCGGCGGCCAGGTTGAAGGACACGCCCTTCAGGATGGGGTTGTCGCCGTAGGCCAAGTGCAGGTCGTCGACCACCAGCTTGATGTCGCCCTTTTGCACGTTGCCGGCAAGGCTGGATTGAGTGGGGGCATTCATGGTGGCTCCTACTGGGTTCGAGGCCGTTTTGTTCAGGGTTGTAGCAACAGTCATTTCTCTGCTCCTGACGAGCGTCAGCGAGGTCCCCCCGCCGCTGGGGCGGGGGCGTAGGGGGTGGGGCGGGTTCGGCGAGGCTGCTGCACGCAGCCGCTGCCCATATCAGCCCGGCTTTGCCGGGCGCCCGCCAGCGGATCGATCTGCGCGGTCGTCAGCAGCCTAGTCATGGAGCTTCACTCCGAACTTCAGGGCAACCGTGATGCCGATGCCCACCAGTACGACGTTGATGAGGGACAGCGCGGCGACCACGTCCACCGAGCCGGTGGCCCATAGCGACACCAGCAGCGAACCGATTACTTCGGTCCCCGGGGTCAGCAGGTACACGCCGGTGGAGTACTCACGCTCGAAAATCATGAACACCAGCAGCCAGCTAGCCAGCAGGCCGAAGCGGATCAGCGGCAGGGTCACGTCCAGGTTCACGCGCAGCTTGGAAGCCCCCAGGGTACGGGCGCCTTCTTCCAGCTCCGGCGCCACCTGCAGCAGGGCGGACGACACCAGCCGCATGCCGTAGGCCAGCCACACCACCGTATACGCCAGCCACACGCTGATCATGGTGGTGCGCACTTCCTTCAGCACCGGCACGAACAGGAACACCCACAGGAAGGCCAGCCCGGCCAGCAGGCCCGGCACGGCACGCGGGATCAGCACCATGTAGTCGATGCACTTGGTCAGGAAGTCGTTCTTGCGGTGCGCGGCCAGGCCGATCAGCGTGTAGCAGCCGACCGCCAGCCCGCCGCCCACCACGCCCAGCAGGATGGTGTTGAGGATGCCGCGGATCAGTTCCGGACGGCCGGCGATCTCGCGGAAGTGGTCCAGCGTGAAGCTGTCGAGCAGATTGACGCCTTCCCCCCAGTTGGTGACGAAGGCGCGCAGCGCGATGCCGGACAGCGGCACGATCACCGTCACCGCCAGCCACAGGCCGACGATGGCGAAGGCGATCCACTTCCAGCCGGCCAGCGGCAGCAGCTTCGGGCGGGTGACCTTGCCCTTCACCGCGATGAAGCGGTTGGCGGTCTTCAGCAGACGGCGCTGCAGCAGCACCATCGGGAAGGTGATCGCGATGATGCACACCGCCACTGCCGCCATCAGGTGGTAGGACGGAATGCCCAGCTTGTTGGTCAGTTTGTACAGATAGGTCGCCAGTACCAGGTGGCCTTCCGGGTCGCCCAGGATCAGCGGCAGGCCGAAGATCTCGAAGCCCAGGAAGAACACCAGCACGCCGCTGTAGAACAGGGCCGGCGCGGTCATCGGCAGCGACACGCTGGTCGCCACCTTGAACGGGTTGGCGCCGGTCACGCGGGCGGCTTCCTCGACGTCCGAGCCGAGGTTCTTCAGCGCGGCGCTGGAGTACAGGTAGACGTGCGGCACGTGGGTCAGGCCAGCGATCACAGCGATGCTGGTCATCGAATAGATGTTCCAGGGCACTGCGCCGAACAGCTCCTTCCACCAGGTGGAGTAGAAGCCGACCGGGCCGGCGGACACCACGTAGCCGAAGCCCAGCACGAAGGGCGACACGAACACCGGGATCAGCACCAGGATCTCGATCCAGCGGCGGCCCGGCAGGTCGGTGCGGGTCAGCAGGAAGGCCAACGCTGCGCCGAAAGGCAGGCTGATGGCCACCATGCCAAGGGCGATCAGGATGGAGTTCTTCGTCGCGCTCCAGAAATCCGGGTCGTCGAAGATGAAACGATAGGCGTCGAGCCCGTATGCCTTGTTGGGCATGAAGAACGGGTTGTTCAGCGCGCTTTGCCAGAAGATCAGGCCGATGGGCATGAACACGGCGATGGCCGCGAGCACGACCGCGGTCGTCCGCGGCACGGAAAGGCGTGCGAGAGTCGTCATGGGAATACCTTTTTACGCCGGGAGGAGGGCGTCGGGCGTCACGCG
>CBIHQA010000418.1:0-4097 GCA_966211475.1 uncultured Neisseriales bacterium | reverse complement strand
GGACTGCCGTTTGATCCGGCTCTGCATGGCGCTTGACCGGGATAACAGTATCTACAGGTTCCCGTCGGTTCTCCGGTCACCTGCCATGTAGGATGTGTCAAGCGAAGCGGACGCATCGGGCGATATGTCCGGCGACGCTGATGCGTCCGCTGTGCTTGACGCATCCTACGGGTGTTGTGGTGTTGGGCGGGCGATCAGTCCAGTTTGCAGACCACCGCCGCATCCTGGCCGAACAACACCTTCCGCTCTGCATCGGTCAGCGTATGGGTGCCGGGGTTGATCTGCTCGACTTTCGCATAGGCCCGAACAACGGCGGGGCGGGCGGCCATGCGCTGGAACCACTGTGCCAGGTGCGGGAAGTCCGCCAGGTTTTGCTGTTGTGCTTCGTGCGGCACGATCCACGGGTAGCAGGCGATGTCGGCGATGGAGTAGTCGCCGGCGATGTAGTCGCGGTCCGCCAGGCGCCGGTTGAGCACGGCGTAGAGGCGGGCGGTTTCCTTCACGTAGCGGTCCACCGCGTAGTCGATGCGCTGCGGCGCGTAGCGGCCAAAGTGGTGGTTCTGGCCTGCCATCGGGCCGAGGCCGCCCATCTGCCAGTTTAGCCATTGCAGCACTTCCGCCCGGCCACGTAAGTCGGTGGGCAGCAGCTTACCGGTCTTGTCCGCCAGGTATTGCAGGATCGCGCCGGATTCGAACAGGGCGAGCGGGGCGTCGCCGTCGGCGGGTTGGTGGTCCACGATCGCCGGGATCTTGTTGTTGGGGGAAATCTTCAGAAAGTCGGGCTGGAACTGGTCGCCCTTGCCGATGTTGATGGGCAGGATGCGGTAGGGCAGACCGGTTTCTTCCAGGAAGATGGTGATCTTGTGGCCGTTGGGGGTGGTCCAGTAGTAGAGGTCGATCATCGGGATGGCTCCAGGTGGTAAGAGGGTTGTTCGTTATTCGACTCGGTAGACAGGCGGGCCTTCGAAATCCGCCTTGCCCAGCGGCACGCCGGCTTGCCGCAGCAGGGCGTAGGCGATGCTTAGGTGGAAATGGAAGTTGGGCAGCGCGTAGTGCAGCAAAAAGGGCTCGCGTTCGAACACGCGGCTACGGCCACGCCGGCTGACGGTGATCGGGCCGATGGCGTGATCCATCTCGGAGGGCGAGACGGTTTTCAGCTCCTCGACGGCCTGCCGGACGTAAGCCGCCAGCGAGGCGTAGCTGTCATCGAGCCCGGCGAAGTCGGACGGATCTCCTCGGTCGAAGCCTGCGTATTCGGCAGCATCCGGCGGAGACGGGGTGCGGCCGGCCAGCCGTAGGGCGGCGCCTCGTGCTCCGTCCACCGCGATGCGTACCTGCACGGCCAGCGGAAACATGTCGGGGGCCAGGCGCGTAGCCAGTAAGCGGCCAGCGTGAGGGTTGGCCACTTCGTGGTCACGGGCCTTTTCCAGCAAGACGATGCATTGCGTGAGCTGGCGGATGAAGCCGGGGACGGAGGCGCGGTACAGCGACAAGGTCATGGGATGCTCTGGCTGAGAACGTGTCGGTATTGTCGGTGCTTCGATCTGGATTGATAATCCGTTGAAATTGGAAATAACTTTCAAACCAGATTTGAAAAACAGGCTTGCTCCGTGTATCTGCTGACTGACCTGCATTTGTTCCTGCGCGCCGCCGATGCCGGCAGCCTGAGCGCCGCCGCGCGCCAGTTGTCGATGACACCGGCCGCGGCCAGCGCGTCGCTCAAACGGTTGGAGCAGGCGCTGGAAGTACGACTGTTCGAACGCTCGACCCGTTCGCTACGGCTGACGCCGGAAGGCGGGGTGTTTCGCGAATACTGCGAGCGGGCGCTGGGCGTGCTGGCCGATGGCGAAGCCCAGGTGAGGGCGGATCGGCAGGCGCCGGCAGGCACGGTGCATCTGGCGGTACCGTCGGACTTCGCGCGCGGCACGCTATCGGTCTGGCTGGATGATTTTGTGCGGATGTATCCGCAGATCCGGCTGGTGTTGCATGTAGGCGACGCGGTGCATGATTTGCTGCGGGATACGGTGGACCTAGCGGTACGCTACGGCGACCTGCATGACTCCCGGTTGGTGGCACGGCGGTTGAGCAATGTGGAGCAGCTTGTCTGCGCATCGCCCGCTTACCTTGCCGCACAAGGCGAGCCGATGGAGCCCGCGGATCTGGCAGACCACAACTGCCTGACGTTTTTCGTGGGCGGCAAGCCCAAAACCTTGTGGACGCTGTTCCGGGATGGCAAGCCGGTGCGGGTGAAGGTAAGCGGGGACCGCAGCGCGGACGACAGTTCCCTGGTCCACCAGTGGTCGGTCGATGGGGTCGGGGTGATCTGCAAGTCTGCGCTGGATGTGACGCCAGACCTGCAGGCAGGGCGGTTGAAGGCGCTGTTTCCCGGCTATCAGGGGGAGGTTGTGCCGCTGAATGCAGTCTATCTGGGCGGCAAGTACCTGCCGCTACGGGTGCGGACCCTGCTCGACTACCTGATCGCCCGGTTCGAGGAATTGGCGATGGTTTGACCCGTCGCTTGGTCCATGGACCGGGTTACGGTATCTGCATGTAGGGGGCTCGAATCCGCACCAGTTCGCCGCTGCTGTCCAGCCGTTGCAGAGCGGCGGCGATGCGTGCGGTGACCGTGGGGTCGAGCTGCGGGCTGGTGACCAGGTACAGCGGTTCCAGGCGCAATACCGCGGGCAGGATGCGCACCTTGTCCTCGACATGCTCGCGATGGATCAGGTCGGCCAGCAGCATGCCGCTCATGTAAAGGAAGCGGCCCCGCTTGCCCAGCAGCTTCTTGAGATTCACCTGGTTATCGGCGGAGCTGTCGTCTACCGGGATGCCGCTGGCTTTCAGTTGATCGACGAAGGAAAAACCGTTGGCCGTGATCACGTAGCTGCCGAGGGTCTTTTGCTTGAGGTCGACCAGATCGTGAACCTCTACCGGATCATCGATGCGCACGGCGACGCGGTGTTCAATGGAGTAGACCGGAATCGGCAGGAAGTGGAATGCCGCCTCGCGGCGTGGCAGCTTGATCATGCCGCAGAACACGTCGATACGGCCGTTGCCGAGGCCCGCTTCGATCTGGCTGGTGGGCAGAAACTGCTCCAGGCCGTCGAAACGCAGATTGCCGTCCAGTTTCTCGATGGCATGCAGAACCTCAGGGCAGAGTCCGGCTGGCTGGCCGTTGAGGAGTTGATACTTGGGTGGCGTGCTGTCCTGGCTGACGGTATGGACGGCAATGGGTTGGCTCGTGGCCGGTGCGCCAGCACAGGCCACGCCCAGGGTAAAGGCGACAAGGCTCAGCCACCGCCAGACACCGGACGACGGGCAACAAGCGGCCTGCCGCCTGGCGTGCAAGGCGGGTTGACGCCGATGGACACTCCCCTTGCTGCTATCCAACGGTCTCCCCTTGTGAAACGGGCCGTCAGGCCGACCGCCAAGCCGGTTGGCCGGGGGCCGGAATCATGCGCCGCAGGTGCGCTGCCTGCGGATATCCAATTTCTACCCTGCCGGGGCGTTTGTCTACTGTCTTGTGCAGATCAAGGGAGCGGGATGGGCGAGGCGGCTGGACCGGCATGCCTCCCAGCCAGCCATCGGGTGGCGGGGAGGCGAGGTGAGGGGGCGTACTGGTCAGTTTTCCACGGCGGCTTCCTGCCCGTGCGTGCGCCGGGTCAGGCGGCGGACCATGCGGCGCACCGCCAGCAGCATATCGTCCACATAGGTGAACACCACCGGGATCACCAGCAGGCTGAGCACGGTCGAGGTCAGCAGCCCGCCAATCACCACGATGGCCATCGGCTGGCGGAAACTGGGTTCCGCGCCCAGCCCGAGGGCGTTGGGCAGCATGCCGGCCCCCATGGCGATGGTGGTCATCACGATGGGGCGGGCCCGCTTGTGGCAAGCGTCGAGCATGGCTTCCAGGCGCCCCAAGTCGCGTTCGCGACGAGCGACGATGGCGTACTCCACCAGCAGGATGGAGTTCTTGGTGACGATGCCCATCAGCATCAACACCCCGATCACCACCGGCATCGAGAACGCCTGGTTGGTCAGCCACAGTGCGAACAGCGCGCCACCCAGCGCCAGCGGCAGCGCGCAGAGGATGGTGC
>CBIHQA010000417.1:0-4103 GCA_966211475.1 uncultured Neisseriales bacterium | reverse complement strand
CTTCCGTATGTGAGAAGGGGCAGGGCATCAACGCGGCACAAATGCGTCCGGCACGCTTTCCACCACCCGGAAGCGGGCGATCAGCCAGGCGTAGTTGGGGGTGCTGCGCCAGGCTGCGTATTCGCGGGAGAAGTCGCGGGCCCATTTCTCGCCTTGCTGCTTGCGGGTGAAGCCGATGTAGACCGGTGTGCCGGCGAACAGCGCGCCTTCGACCCGCTGCACCCGTTCGTCGATGTCGGGGATGTTGCGGCGTGCCTGATCGATGGCGCCGACGATGGTGACCGCGACGTCCACCCGGCCGCCGATCAGCATGTTGTAGAGGGTCGCCTGGGAGACGGCGGTCTGGTCGATGGGCGCGCCGGATTTCAGCAGCGCGTTGATCTCGTCGTTGTAGTAGTAGCCCTGCGCCGCGCCGAACTTCCAGTGCCGGACCATCTCGGATAGCGGCGGCTGGTAGGCGATTTCGCCGACCCGGTCGCGGCGCACATAGAGGCCGATGCGCTGCACGTGCAGCATGTTTTCCGGCAGGAACCAGGCATAGGCTTCGCGCTCCGGACTGCGGGCGATGTAGGTGACGGCGCTGACGTTCCCGGCGGCCAGTGATGCCTGCGCGCGGCTCCAGGGCAGGCGCAGGAACTGTACGTCCCAGCCTAGGCGGGCGCAGACCTGCTTGACCAGTTCCACATGAAAGCCCGTCAGTCTGCCCTGGTCGTCGATGTATTCGAAGGGGCGGTTGTCGGCCTCTTCCATCGCCACTGTCAGCGTGAAGGCATTGGCTACCCCGCCGGCCATTCCCAATACCACGGTCAGCCAGATCAACCACGCGCGCTGCAGGAAGCGGTCGAAGGCATTCATGAGTTCGTTATAGCCCACCCCCGCACGCAAGTTTTGCATGTAGGAATTGCAAAGATGTAGAAGTTACGGCCCTGCTCGGAGAGACGCAAGGCAAGCGGCATCTGGCTTGCAGGCCCGAAGGTGCCGCTGGCATGGGGCTTGCTGCCATGGCGGAGCGAGCGTGACTCAGAGCTTGTGAAAAATTCTGCTGCGCGGCCCGATTCACCCCTGCGATGCTCACCGTACCCTGGTACGGCTACGCGTCTCGGGCTGGACTCTGGTGACGGCGACGACCGAAGGAAGTCCCCTTGAGGGACGCGTTTTTTTCACAAGTTCTTCAGCTTGCGATCAACCAGACCAGACCAAAGGAGATCGCGATGGACCAACGTTATCCTCAGGATGGCTCCCGGCAAGGCCGAGGGCGTTCTTCCTATGACGAGGAGTCGCGTTACGGCGGCAGCCAGGGCGAAGGTCGCCAGGACATGGAATCGGAACGTGGTTACCGGCGCAATATGAGCGACCGGGAGCGCGATTTCGAGCGCCCCTATCAGGGTGATTTTCGCAGTGAACAAGTGGGCGGACAGTCCTATGGCGGCGGTGGCCGCGGCGAGTACGACCAGGGCCAGGGCGAAAGCTATGGGCGCGGCGGTTGGCGGACCGGCCCGGCGGAAGGCGGCTGGGGCAGTCAGGAAGGCTATGGCCGCGACTATCAGTATTCGCAGGGCGGTTACGGCGGTGGCTACCGGGGCAGTTCGCAAGGCAGCTATCCGCGCGACTGGCAGCGCAGCGGCATGTCCGGCCAGCAAGGTTGGCAAGGCGGTGGATACGGTGGGCAAGGTGGTGGTTATCAGGGCGGACAGGGAGGCTACTCCGGCGGATCCCAAATGGGATACCAGGGGAGTCAATATGGGCAGTACGGCGAAAGCCAGGGCAGCTACGGCGGCAGTCATCAGGGTGGGGGGTATCAAGGCGGCGGTTATCTGACCGGCGGCTACCCCGGTGGTTACCAGGGTGGGTATCCGAATGCTGCATACGGTGGCGGTGACCAGTTCCAGATGGGACGCCACCAGGGTTCCTACCAGGGCGGTTTCTCGAGCGGCTCTGGCGGGTACCAAGGTGGTCAGGGCGGCAGCCAGGGGCAATATGGCCAGCAGGACCAAGGCCGCTTCCAGCAAAGCCACCGCGGCCGGGGGCCGAAGGGCTACACCCGTTCCGACGAGCGCATCCGTGAGGATGTCTGTGAGCGGTTGGCAGACGACCAGCACATCGACGCCAGCGAGATCACTGTCGACGTCGACAACGGCGTGGTGACCCTGGAAGGCACCGTGGAGCAACGCTGGGCCCGGCACCATGCGGAAGACCTGGCGGATTCGTGCAGCGGTGTGAAGGACATCCAGAACCGCCTGACGGTGAAGAGCAGCAGTAGCGAAGGCTCACGCAGTGGCGAAAGCAGCGGTAGCACCACGCAAACCACCAGCCTGGGTGAAAGCAAGAGCGCGATCAAGCATTGATCGGCGTTAGCTGAAAACAACATGGGCGTGTCGACCGACACGCCCATGTTGTTTGTGGGGGCTTGCGCCCACCGTCCACTACTCCCACAACCGTTCTCTCAACCACTCCCCTCCGTCGTCCGGAGAGCGGACACACCCTCCCGCCAGCGGGCGGGAGTTGGAGGGTGGGGGAAGTCTCAGGGAGGCTGCCGATGGGTTGCCGCTGGTCAAACCAGCAAAGCTTGCTTTGCGCTCATATGCCGGTTTGGTTCCCAGCGATGCCTGCAGCCTGGAGGGTGGGGGAAGTCTCAGGGAGGCTGCCGATGGGTTGCCGCTGGTCAAACCAGCAAAGCTTGCTTTGCGCCCATCTGCCCGTGTGGTGCGAACGACTGCTCGCAGCCTAGTCTTCCGGCTGGCCGGCGAGTTCTGGGAATAGGACTTCGGTGAAGCCGAACTTGGTCAAATCGCGAATCCGCGTCGGATAGAGGATGCCCCACAGGTGATCGCATTCATGCTGAACCACCCGGGCATGGAAGCCTTCCGCTTCGCGGTCGATCGGCTGGCCCTTGGGGTCGGCGCCCTGGTAGCGCAGACGGGTGTAGCGGGGCACCACACCGCGCAGGCCGGGCACCGACAGGCAGCCTTCCCAGCCGTCTTCCATCTCGTCGGTGAGCGGGGTGAGGGTGGGGTTGAGCAGGATGGTCATCGGCACCGGTGGGGCGTCCGGGTAACGCTCGCTCTTCTCGAAGCCGAAGATCACCACTTGCAGGTCCACGCCGATCTGCGGGGCGGCGATGCCCACGCCGCCTTCGTGACGCATGGTGTCGAACAGGTCTTCGATCAGCGTGTGCAGTTCCGGGGTGTCGAAGCGCTCGACCGGGCGGGATTGGCGCAGCAGGCGCGGGTCGCCCATTTTGAGGACGGGGCGGATGGCCATGGGGTGTCTCCGGGGGGGATGGGGGGATTTTAAACCGGGGAGGGTCTTTGTAGGAGCGGGCTTTGACCGCGACCATCTTTTCTTCGAAGAACCGGCGGTCGCGGGCATGGCCCGCTCCTACAAGGGGGTGTTTAGCCGGAGGCTAGTTGTTGAACCTTACCCCTCTCCCCAACCCACCAGCACCGCCCTCATCGCCAGCCGGTCAAACCGTCGCACGAACATCCCCGTCGACCCACAGCGGCTCAATTACCCGCTCGAAGAAGTGACAAGCCACCACCTGCCGCCCATCTCCGTCTACCGGCCGCAGCACTGGCGCCTCCTCCGCACAGCGAGCCTGCGCATGCGGACAGCGAGTCCGGAACACACAACCCGACGGCGGATCAGCCGGGCTGGGCAGATCGCCGGTCAGCGCGATCCGCTGCCGTTTACCCCCGACATGCGGATTGGCGGACAGCAAGGCCTGGGTATAAGGGTGCGCCGGCCGCGCGGATAAGGCACGCGACGGACCGATTTCCATCACCCGGCCGAGGTACATCACCACCACCCGGTCGCACAGGAAGTTGACCACATTCAGGTCGTGGGAGATGAACATCATCGTCAGCTGGTAGCGTGTTTGCAGGTCGCGCAGCAGGTTGACCACCTGGGCCTGGATGGAGACGTCCAGCGCCGACACCGGCTCATCGGCAACGATGAAATCCGGCTGGATGGCCAACGCCCGGGCGATGCCGATGCGCTGCCGCTGGCCGCCGGAGAATTCATGCGGGTAGCGCTGAGCAGCGTCTGCCGGTAGGTCGACTTCGCGCAGCAGGGCGGCTACCCGTTCGCGGCGCTCGGCGCGGCTG
>CBIHQA010000416.1:0-4110 GCA_966211475.1 uncultured Neisseriales bacterium | reverse complement strand
CTTGTGTAGATCACTACACTGCGCGTCTTGCTCCTAGCATCAGCCCTGGAAGCGCGCTAACGCGATCCGGGAAGTAAGCGTCAACAGAACCTAAGCCCGTGCAGCATTGCGGGTTGTCGCCACTCTAGAGAGGGTGCCCGGCCATGACCAGTTTGAATTTCGAACGTGAGCATTCGGCAAAACCGATGGCTCGGCCCGCCCGCCGCAAAGGCTTGCCAGAAGCCGATCTCGAGTCGGCCGGATATGTCCGCCCACATCATGCGGAAAGCCGCAATAGAGTGTTGCGGGAACATGACAAATCCACGGATGAGCCCGCCAGCCCGCAACCACAAGCGGGTTGGCTGTCCTGCGCCGGCAGGACAGCCGTCCTTTCGTCCGGTACGCGGTCGCGTCTGGCCGATACAGCGGCGGTAAACCCGCTGCTACAATCCCCCGTCATCCGTGGACGGGCATTCACGCCCGGCGCCACCCTGCTTCCGTCAGAGGATCTCGTCATGCGTCGTCGTGTCGTGCGTGGTTTCACCCTGCTGGAACTGCTGATCGTGCTGGTCATCATCGGCCTGCTGGTCGGTATCGTCGGCCCCAACCTGTTCAAGAACCTGGGCAAGTCCGAGGTAACCACCGCGCAGGCGCAGATGGAGAACATCTCCAAGGCGCTGGACCAGTACCGGCTGGATACCGGCCACTATCCCCGCACCGAGCAAGGCCTGGCTGCGCTCAACCAGGCGCCGTCGGACGAGCAGAAATGGAACGGCCCCTACCTGAAGAAGGCTGTCCCGCCCGACCCCTGGGGCCATCCCTACGTCTACCGCTCGCCAGGCAGCAACGGCAAGGAATTCGACCTGCAGAGCCTGGGCCGCGATGGGCGCCCCGGTGGCAGTGGCGAGGATGCCGACCTGAACATCTAGTCCCCGCCGACCACCGGTCCGAAAGTGCTGCCGGCTTCGCTACAGTCGAGCTTGTAGAAGCCGGATTCGTCGCTGAACATGGGTTTATGAAGGCCGAATCCGGGCGCAAACGCGATCCGGGGCCACATGACCGGCTGCCGGCCTGCAACCGGCCACACCACGCGGAGCCGCCTTCTTCATGGCGCAACACTTCCGGGTCCGGGCGATGGATGCCCAGCAACGCCTGATCACACTGCCGGTGTCCGCCGCCAGTGCAGAAGAAGCGCGCCAGCAGGTGCTGGGCCAGGGCATGCGAGTGCTGTCGGTGGACGTGGGCCGTGCGTCACTGGCCCGGGCGCCGCGCTTCGACCTGACCCTGTTCAGCCAGGAGCTGCTGGCGCTGGTGGAAGCCGGCCTCGCGCTGGTGGAATCGCTCGAAGCGCTGCGGGACAAGGAAATCCGCAGCCAGAACCGCGCGGTGCTGGACCGGTTGGTGGCCGCGCTCTACCAGGGCCAGACACTGTCGCAGGCGATGGCCGCCGACCCCGCCACCTTCCCGGAACTCTATGTGATGAGCGTGCGGGCCGGCGAGAGCACCGGCGACATCGCGCCGACGCTGACCCGCTACATCGCCTATGTGCAGCGCATCGACGTGGTGCGCAGCCGATTGATCTCCGCCGCGCTCTATCCGGTGCTGCTGTTGCTGGTCGGCATGCTGGTGGCGCTGTTCCTACTGGTTTACCTGGTGCCCAAGTTCAGCCGCATCTATGAAGGCCTGCACACCGACCTACCCTTTCTGTCGCGCATGCTGCTGGCCTGGGGCGACCTGCTGCTGGCGCACCCGTGGGGCATCGCCGGCACCGCGCTGGCGCTGATCGGTGGGGCGATTTACGGTATCCGGCAGCCGTCGGTGCGCCGGGCGCTGCTGGCCGCCCTGAAGCGCCAGCCGCGGCTGGGCGAAAAACTGGTGATCTTCCAGCTGACCCGTTTCTATCGCACGGCGGCCATGCTGCTGGCAGGTGGCATCCCACTGGTGGCGGTGCTAGAACGCGTCGGCCCGCTGCTGTCGGCCGCGTTGCAACCGCCGCTGTCGCAGGCGATCGCCGCCATCCGCCGTGGCGAGCCGCTGGCCGAGACGTTATCCGCCCACGGTCTGACCACGCCGGTGGCGCTGCGGCTGCTGCGGGTCGGCGAACAGAGCGGCCGGCTGGCCGAGATGATGGAGCGTATCGCCCAGTTCTACGACGACGAGCTGGGGCGCACCATCGACACCGTCACCCGGCTGATGGAACCGGTATTGATGCTGACCCTGGGCCTGTTCATCGGCATGATCGTGGTGGCGCTGTATCTGCCGATCTTCGACCTGGCCGGGAGCCTGCGGTGAACGCGCCGCCCAATCCAGCCGGCCCAATCGAACCGCGCTTCGACCCGGAGCGCGGTGCCCCCACGCTCGACCCGGCGGTGCTGGAGGCCGCGCGCAACCTGGCTGCCGCCGAACAGCGTCCGCTGGTGGTGGTGCTGGCCGAGCAACTGGACTTGCCGCGAGCCGACGCCTTGGTCCTGCTCGGCAACCTGTTGCAAGCCCCCGTCTGGCGGCTGGCGGATCTGCAAGCCACCGCGCCGGACTTTTCCGCCGTCCGCTTTGCCGACGCGCTGGCCCGCCAGTGCCTGGTGGTCATCCGCGATGAGCAGCCGTGGGTCGCTATCGGCGACCCGATGCAGGACGGACTGCTGGACTGGCTGGACGCCCGGCTCGCCCAGCCGTTCCGCGTTGCGCTGGTCGACCCCGACGAGGTGGCCGCCCAGCTCGCGGTGATCGAGCACTCCCAGCGCGCCATCGATAGCGTGATGACCGGCACGCAGGACGGCGGGGCACGCGGTGCCGAGGTGGAGGTGATCTCGCTCGCCACCATCGCCGAGGAGATCGGCCCGGCGGTCAAGCTGCTCAATTCCACGCTGTACGACGCGCTCAAGAGCGAAGCGAGCGACATCCACCTGGAAAGCCACGCCAACGGCCTGACCATCAAGTACCGCATCGACGGCGTGCTGACCAGTGTCGGCCAGATCGGCGGGGTGGAGCTGTCCGAGCAAGTGGTGTCGCGCCTGAAGGTGATGTCCGAACTCGACATCACCGAGCACCGCGTGCCACAGGACGGCCGCTTCAAGGCCCGCGTGCTGGGCCGCGAGGTGGACTTCCGCGTGTCCATCATGCCCAGCCTGTTCGGCGAGGACGCAGTGCTGCGCATCCTCGACAAGCAGGCACTGACCCAGCAGATGCAGAGCCTCACGCTGGAGACGCTGGGCTTCGACGACCTCACCCGGGCGCTGATCCGCAAACTGGCCCACGAACCCTACGGCATGCTGCTGGTGACCGGTCCGACCGGCTCCGGCAAGACCACCACCCTTTACGCCGCGCTGGGCGAGATCAACAACGGCGAAGACAAGATCATCACCGTCGAAGACCCGGTGGAATACCAGTTGGCCGGCGTGCTGCAGATTCCGGTCAACGAGAAGAAGGGTCTCACTTTCGCCCGTGGCCTGCGCTCCATCCTGCGCCACGACCCGGACAAGATCATGGTTGGCGAGATTCGCGACCCGGAAACCGCGCAGATCGCGGTACAGGCCGCGCTGACCGGCCACCTGGTGCTGACCACCGTGCACGCCAACAACGTGTTCGACGTGATCGGCCGCTTCCTGCACATGGAGGTCGAGGCCTACAGCCTGGTGTCGGCGCTGAACGGCGTGCTGGCGCAACGGCTGGTGCGGCGCATCTGCCCGCAATGCCGCACGCCGGAAGAGCCGCCGCCCGAGCTACTGGCGGCCTCCGGCCTGACCACCTGGAGTACCTCGGGCTGGAAATTCCATGTCGGGCGTGGCTGTGCCCACTGCCGTGGCAGCGGCTACCGGGGCCGGCTGGCAGTGGCGGAAGTGCTGCCGATGACCGACACCCTGCGCGAGTTGATCCTGGCCCGCGCGCCGATGAGCCAGGTGAAGGAAGCTGCCCGCCGCGCCGGCACCCGGCTGCTGCGCGAAGTCGCGCTGGCCGCCGTCGCCCGTGGCGACACCACCCTTGTGGAGGTCAACCGTGTCACCTTCGTCGAATAGCGCGGCCCGCGTTCGCAAGGAAAGCCCGGGCAACCGCGGCCTGCTAGGCCGTTTGCCCTTCCTCCGGACCTGGACCCGCCGGCTGAAGGTGCTAATCCTGCGTGACGACATCGTCGCC
>CBIHQA010000415.1:0-4117 GCA_966211475.1 uncultured Neisseriales bacterium | reverse complement strand
GCTGTCGCCGGCGCCGATGACGTAGTTGTATTCGCCGATGCCAGCCTGGGCCGGGGCCGGCGGAAGACCCCGGGAAGCGCACCCGCCCAGCACCAGGGCCAGCGGGATCATCGCCCCGGCAGACCAGCGCTTGAGCGACGAAAGGACGGAAGCGACCGATGAGTTGACGACCATGGATTCCCCTTGGGCAGCCAGTTGGGATGATGGGAAGGCGCGCGCGTGAACGGCGGCCTCGCGAAGTGGCGGCCCGCAAACTAGAGCGCCGCGATGATGACACAGGCCCTTCGCCGGTTGGGGCCGCAGCCCGCGTCCGCTTGGGCGACACGTCACTTTTTAACAGCCGGCACCCACCTCCCCCCGGGACAGGCGGGGCTCGGGCGCCACCGGCGAAGAGCGTCTAGAAGTAGACGGCGCCTATGAGTTGCAGGACCTGCCGGTATGGGTAGGTCCCGAATTCGCTGGCAGGGCGACCGGAGAAGCGCTGCCACTGCAATGCCGCGTCGAAGCGCTGCCAGTGATAGCGCGCCTCTGCCCAGTACAGGCGGCTGTGGTCCACCGCGTTGGTGCGGACGAAGGCCCCCAGGTCGAGATTCTTCATGCCCGCGTCCTTTTGCGACAAGTGCACGACCCATGCGCGGCGGGAACTGATCTCCAGGCTGGACTGGGTCAGGTCAGCGAAGCGGGCCTGGGCCGCCGGACCACTGCGGGCCAGGGCTTGCTGGCCGGTGCGATCCAGCCCCGCGCCGTTGTACTCGGCCTCCAGCGTGGCCGACAGGCGAGACGGCAAGGTGTACGTGAATCCCACGCTGGCCCGGTGCCGCCGGCGCTGCGGCTGGTCCTGGCCCAGCGCGTCCTGCAACAAATCCGTGTCGCGCCCGGTGGACGCCTCGCCGTACGCCACCAGTGCATCGGAAACCAGCGCCGTGGCGCTGGCTCCGAATTGAGTGCCGCGGCCACGCTCGCCGAAGATCAGCAACTGCCCGCTGAGGCGCTGGGACGCTGCGCTGGAGACGGTGAGCAGCGCGCGGTCCGCGCGGTTCGTGCGCCCGAGGTCGGCCGACATCGGCGCGGCGCTGGACTCGCTTTCGAGCTTCGGGGCAATGGCGAGCGAGGCGCTGCCGGAACCGGCGAACACGGTGCCCTTCAGCATCACCGTGCCGAGGCGGTTCTCACGCAAGGCCGCCGGATCCGCCGTGGTGATCGTGCGCAGCGCCGAGTCGCGGAAGTAGTCGGTCGGGTTGTAGCCGAAGGCCGGACCGTTGCGGAGATTGATGCGCCCGACCTCGGCGGTCAACGATTCGCCGCTCCAGCCAACGAGCAGCTCGCGCAGGCTGTTGCGCGTCGATCGCTGGCCCGGCAGCACCGGATGAACATCGTCCAGCCGATCGGAGACGGCAACGCGCCACGGCGCCCAGTTCTGCTCGTAACGCAGATCCAGCGCGGCACGGCGGAGATCGCGGTGACCACCGCCGCGGACGTCCACCCGGCCGGCTGCCGCCTCCAGGAACAGGCGAAGCGGCTTCGCCGCGGCAGCGGGCGCCGGAGGCTCTGCCTCGGGCAGGCCGGGCAGTTCGTCCTCCGCTGCTCGTGCGCCGAGCGTGGCGGACAGCATGGCCCCCGCCAGCAGCCATCGGCATGCGTGTGTACCAAGCGTCATTCTGCGGTGAAGCGCGGCAGGTAATCCCGCTGGAACCATTGGACCGGGATGTTGCGCGGGGAGTAATCGGTCAGGCGAACGACGGTGATGGATTGGGGATCCAGTCCGTCGACGATCACTGTCTCCGTGGGACGTTCCGCGCCGAGTTGTTGCTGATACTTGCGATAGTACGCGGTCTTCAGCAGGCGCCCGGAGTCGGCGTAGAACTTCGCTTTCAATGGAGCGGAGGTGTCGGCGTCGACCCAGAGCTCGATGCTGGCGTACGTGGCGTCCTCATTGGCCGCCGTGAGCTTCAGGCGTTGGGAGCGGCGTTGCTTGCGCTCCCCGTCCGTGATGGATTCTTCGGCCTCGATGGCCGCCTTGTAGTCGCGCTCGAAGTTCACGGTGACCACATCGCCATTGGAGGCCTGGCCCATGAGGCGCTGCTGTGGCGAGATGCGCACGGCCGACTTCGTTCCGGGGTCGTAGAACCACAGGTCCGAACCGTTCTTGAGCAGCACCTTTCCGGCGTCGCGCGGCGGTTGGGTGAAGCGCAGGACGCTCGCGAATTGCCCGCCCTTTTCCAGAGTGCGGGCGAAGCTGACCAGAGTGCTGGTGTTCACCTGCTGGCCCTTCTCGAACTCGGTCATCGTCACCGTGACCCGGAAGGGCTGCGAGGGATTGCGGATGGCATCGCTGGCCTGCAGGACGACCCGGGGATCGGGTGCGGCCATGGCGGCGGGCGCGGCAACGGCGAGCACCCCGAGCAACAGGGCGGCCCTGCGGCACAAGGCCAGGGGCGGCTTCTCAAGCATGTCGGAGGGCCTCCACAACGTTCAGGCGAGCTGCTCGATACGAAGGCCACCACGCGGACAGCGCCGCGACGATGACCAGTCCGATGGCAGTTCCGAAAATGGTGGCGTTCTCGCCCGCAATCTTCAGATGCAAGGGGACCGTCTCCGAACTCGAGGGCGGCTGCCAAGTGATCCCCGAGTGGTTCACGAGCCAGCCAAGCAACAGTCCCGCCACGATTCCAGCCACGCCGCCGCAGCACCCGATGAGCAGCCCCTCCATGACGAAGAGCCGCTGCAAGCTGCCGCGGCGCAGGCCGATGGCACGCAAGGTTCCGATCTCGACGGTGCGCTCGACCACCGCAGCATTCATCGTGTTGCTCACAGTGAACAGGACGATGCCACCGATGAGCACGAAGATGAAGCCGAAGATCACGTCGAACAGCCCCACCGCCTGACCGAAAAACGGGTTGAGCTCCTGGAACGTACGCACCGCGAGCGGCGGCCCGCCCGCCGGCCGATTCGCCAGCAGTGCCTCAAGCCGACGCTGGGCCGCATCCATGTCGGCGGTGTGGCGCAACTGGACCATGATGGCGGTCACACGCGGCTCATTCCGACCGTAGACCAGGCGCTGTGCATACGGCAGCTGGAGGATGACCGTCACTTCGTCGAGTTCCTTGATGCCCTGGTCCTCAGCGGCGATGACATTCAGCGCAGCCACGTTCGGCGCGCCGCGTCCGCTGCTGGCAAGCAGTTCGATGCGCGCCCCCCCGCCACTCCCCGGCAACGGCGATGCAGCAGCCGCACCCAAGGCGGCGATGTCCGCGGGTACGGCACTTCGACCACTTCCGTCGATTGGTTTGGCAGCTTCGGGCCGCGGGCAATGGGGTGTTTGCAGCCGCTCGCACAATTGCAGTACGCGGGCCACGCCCACGCCGATCACTGCGGCATCGCCGGCAGCACTTTGCAGACGGAAGGGACGGTCGGCCAGTGGCACCAGGAACTCGTCCCACGAGCGCATGCGATTCACGTCCTCGGGCACATAGGCCACACCGAGCACGGTGGTCGATACATTGGCCTCGAAGTTGCCGGCGACCCCGCCCAACTGCAGCCGCGGTGTCACCACGTTCAACAGCGGCGCCAGCTCCGGGTCCTTGTTGATGGCGTCCATCAGCTCCTGATAACGCGGAATACCGTAGGCGGTGGGATTCCCGGTTCCATACAGATAGAAATCGCGATGCTGGATTTGCAGATGACCACCAGCACGCACATGCGTGGTGATCATGCTGTAGCGGATGTTCGCCTTGAAGCCACCGAACAGGAGGATGGCCACCAGCCCGATGGCAAGTGCAAGCAGGGTGGAAAGCGAACGGCGGCGATTGCGCAGCAGATTGCGCGCCGCGAGTTGCAGATCGCTCCCAAAGCGCCCCCACTCTTCCTGCGTGGGCCATTGCATGCGGATTGCCTTCACAGCATGCCTCACGCCACGGCGTCGACACCGTCGGCCGGCGGCGCGGCCGGCTCGAGCGCCTTGCGCTTGATGGACTGGATCAGACCGTCGCGCAGCACGATCAAGTCGTCGGCGGCGCTGATCAGGTTGTGGTCGTGCGAGGAAAAGACGAACGAGATGTTGAATGCCTCCTGCATCTCTCTCATGAGGGCAAGGATCGCGGCTCCGGTCTGGCTGTCC
>CBIHQA010000414.1:0-4122 GCA_966211475.1 uncultured Neisseriales bacterium | reverse complement strand
TGCGGCGGATGTGGTTGCCGGTTTCGTTGTCGCGGGTCTCGGCCAGCGACGCCATTGCCAGGATGGTGGCCTCCTGCATCGCGGCGACCTGCTTGGTGCGCTCGGCAACCAGGTGTTCCAGGTAGTGGTTCTGGTCCTTCAGGAAGCGGCGGGCCTGGTAGAGCGACAGATGCGTTTCCACCCGCGCCAGCAGGATGGGCGGGCTGATCGGTTTGGCGATGTAGTCGACGGCGCCGACTTTCAGGCCGTGCTCTTCGTCCTCTACCTCGGTCTTGGCGGTGAGGAAGATCACCGGGATGTCCGCAGTGGCCGGGTCGGCCTTCAGATGCGTGCAGACCTCGTAGCCGTCCATGCCGGGCATCATCACGTCCAGCAGGATCAGGTCGGGCCGCGGGTCGGTGGTGGCGATGCGCAGGCCGCGCTCGCCGTTGTTGGCAATGCGGACGCGATACAGGTCGCGCAGCAGGTTGCTGATCAGGGTGATGTTGTCTGGGGTGTCATCCACCACCAGTACGGTAGGTCGGTCGGTCGGGTTCAACGGGTCCATGCCCATCTTTCATTCTCCTCGTGGCCGCCATTGGCCACGCTTTGCCGGGGGTGCTCAGAATGGGCGCCCGGGCGCCGATACCGTGTCAGACCCGAGGCTCATTCTAGACAGACTCATTCGTGCAGCGCCTGTTCCCAACCCTGCTCATGCACGAGGCGGTCCAGCTGTTCCAGCGCGCCATCGTAGTCATACGCCTCGATGCGTTCGCGCAGCCGGCCACCGGTCTCACCCAAGCGATCGAACAGCGCGGCGTGCTGTTCGATCAGCTCCAGCGCCCGGCTATCACTGTCGAGCAGCAGCGGCAGCAGACGGCGTAGCAGCGGGATGGTGGTGTTTGCCTCGCTGGCGGTGCTGCTTGTGGCTTCACTGATTTCGGGTGGGCCGAAGGCGCGGTCGAGTTCGGTGAGGATTTCGCCGTGCACTTGTTCCAGTTGGTCCATCAGCTCGGCCAGCAGCGCGGGCGGCGAATTGCGACTCAAGGCGAATTCGAGCGCCGCGGCGGCTTCCGGCAACGGCCCGGCACCGATGTTGCCGGCGACCCCCTTCAAGGTATGGGCGATGCGCAGGGCGCTGTCCAGATCATCATGCTCGATGGCGTCCTGCAATTCGGCCACCGCATGGCGATGGGTATCGCGGAATTTCAGCAGCAGGGCGCGATACAGGCGGGCATTGCCGGCCACCCGGCGCAGGCCTTCGTCGACGTCGATCAGCACCAGGGGCGGCAGTACCGAGGCTACCGGTGCGCTGACCGCCGCCGGGCGTGCGCCGCCAGGGCCGACCCAGCGCATCAGGGTCTGGAACAGCATGTCCGGATCGATCGGCTTGGTGACGTGGTCCTGCATGCCTTCGCGCAAGCAGCGTTCCCGCTCCTCGACCAGCGCGTGGGCGGTCATCGCAATCAGCGGCAGGCTGGCAAAGCGGTTGTCGGCGCGGATGTGGCGGGCGGCTTCGTAACCGTCCATCTCCGGCATCTGCAGGTCCAGCAGCACGGCGTCGAAATGGCCGTCCGGGCGGTTACGCAGCAGCAGCAGGGCATCCCGCCCGTTGGGGGCGACTTCCACCTGCACACCGACCGATTCCAGTAGTTCCACCGCGATCTGCTGGTTGATCTCGTTGTCCTCGGCCAGCAGCACCCGTTTGCCGGCCAGGGCGACGTTGCGGTCCACCTCCTGGGTGACCGGGTAGGCCCGCTGGCTTTCGCCGCCGTAGAGCCGCGCCAGCGCGTCATTGAGGGAGGAATGGCTGACCGGTTTGATCAGGAAGCCATCCACCCCGGCGGTTTCCGCCTGGCGCCGCACGTCCTCGCGGTCGAAGGAGGTCACGATCAGGATGCGTGGCGGCGGGACCAGCTCCAGTTTGCGGATCGCCTCGGTCGCTTCCACCCCGTCATATTCGGGCATTTGCCAATCCAGCAGGACCAGCCCGAAGGGGTCGTTGTCGGCAGCGGCCGCGCGGATACGCTCCACCGCGTCGCGCCCGTTGTCGGCCTCCTCGATGCGGAAGGGCTGGGCGGCCAGCGCCTCCACCAGCACGTCGCGGGCTACCGCGTGGTCGTCGACCACCAGCACCCGCAAGTCGTTGAGCGAGGCCGGCAGCACCTGACGGCGCGTGCGAACCCGGCTGCGGTCGAACCAGGCGGTGAAGATGAAGGTGCTGCCGATGCCGGGCTGGCTGCTCGCCCAGATCTGGCCGCCCATCATCTCGACCAGCCGCTTGCAGATGGTCAGGCCGAGGCCGGTACCGCCGTGCTTGCGGGTGGTGGAGCTATCCGCCTGCACGAAGGGCTGGAACAGCTTGGCGCTCTGTTCAGCGGTCATGCCGATGCCGGTGTCGCGCACGCTGAACTGCAGCTTCACCCGCTCGCTGGTTTCCTCCAGCCGCTCCACGCGCACTTCGATCTCGCCGGTCTCGGTGAACTTGACCGCGTTGTTGACCAGGTTCACCAGCACCTGGCCGAGGCGCAACGGGTCGCCCACCAGGTCCTGCGGCACGTCGTGCACCACGTGGAACAGCAACTCCAGGCCTTTCTCGAAGGCCTTCTGGCCGGTCAGGGTCGACACATTGCCCAGCACGTCGTCCAGCGGGAAGCCGATGGATTCCATGCTCAGCTTGCCGGCCTCGATCTTGGAGAAGTCGAGGATGTCGTTGATCAGCCCGAGCAGCGACAGGCCGGCGTTGTGGATCTTGCTCAGGTAGTCGCGCTGCTTGGCGTTCAGCTCGGTCGCCAGCGCAAGGTGTGCCAGCCCGAGGATGGCGTTCATCGGGGTGCGGATCTCGTGGCTCATATTGGCCAGGAAGGAGGACTTCAGCCGGGTGGCTTCCTCTGCCTTGGCCTTGGCGTCGATCAGTTGCCGTTCCGATTCGCGCTTGAGGGTGATGTCCTGGTAGACCGCGGCCACACTGTAGCCTTCCAGCGGGAGCGGCGCGGCGGATACCGACAGCCAGACGATGCTGCCGTCCGGCTTGGGGATGCCCATTTCGACATTCTCGATCAGGCGCTGCTCGCGCATCGCCCGGTTGGCGGGCAGTTGGTCCGCCGGGAAGAGGTTGCCATCCGGCTGCTGGATCTTCCAGGCCTCTACGTCGATGCCGCGCCGGTAGAGCGCCTCGTTGCCGATGCCGAAGATTTCCTGCGAACGGCGGTTGACCTCCACCGTGCCGCCATCCTCGCCATGGATGGAGATGCCGACCGGGAACATGTCGAACAGCACCCGGAATTTCTCCAGCGCGATGCGGGCCTGGCGCTCGGCTTCCTTCTGCGGGGTAATGTCGGTGATCACGCCGATCATGCCGCCGTGGTTGCCGTCGGCCAGGTCGTAGCTGGCCAGCGCATAGTGCAGGTCGTGGCTGTGGCGGTCCGCCAGCGTCATCTTCTCGGTGTAGGACAGCTGGCCGCCGTCGCGGATCAGGCGCATGTCTTCGTTGTGATAGCTCTGGCGGGCCTCCGGATCGATTCCTTCCACCTCCAGCACGGTGCGGCCGAGCAGGGTGTCGCGCGAGATGCCGAAGGCGGTCTCGAAGGCGCGGTTGCAGCCGATGAAGCGGCCTTCGTCATCCTTGAAGAACAGCGGCGAGGGGATGGCATCCAGCAGTTGCCGTTGCAGGTAGAGCTGGTCGCGGCCGGCTTGCTCAGCGCGTTTCAGATCGGTGACGTCGACAATGCAGACGATGGAGGCTTGTAGCTCCCCATGTTCGTCGCGCAGCGCGGTGGATTGCAGGTCGCCCCAGCATTCCCGCCCATCGCGGTGGGTGAAGCGCACTTCCAGCCGGAAGCTGTCCAGCTCGCCCGCCCGCTGCTGCAACAGGTGGGCACGCGTCTGGGCAGCGTCCGCCGCATGGGTCAGCTCGTACAATGGCCGGCCGTTCAGCGAGCCGCGCGGGTAGCCGAGGAAGTCAGTAAAGCGGTCGTTGGCCGAGGTGATGCGGCCCTGCTTGTCCAGGCCGACGATGGCCACGCCCGCACTATCGAACACCGCGCGGAAGTAGGCTTCGCTCAACCGCACTTCGTGCTCGGCCCGCTTGATGTCGGTCAGGTCCAGGCAGTAGCCGTTCCACAGCACGCTGCCGTCGGCCAG
>CBIHQA010000413.1:0-4126 GCA_966211475.1 uncultured Neisseriales bacterium | reverse complement strand
TGGGCGTCTGGGGCGACGGCAAGATCGGGCGGATGGTCGCGGGCTAGGGCCGCGCCTTCGGCATGACGGTGCAGGTGTGGGGGCGGGATGCATCCCGAGCCGCGGCAGAGGCCGATGGCTACCAGGTGGCCGAGAGCAAGGCGGCCTTCTTCGAGACCAGCGATGTGCTGACCCTGCACCTGCGGCTGGTCGCGGAGACAACGGGCATCGTCACGGCGGAGGATCTGGCGCGGATGCGGCCGGATGCGCTACTGGTCAACACCAGCCGGGCGGAGCTGATTGAAGCGGGCGCGCTGGAAACCGCGTTGAAGGCGGGGCGGCCGGGGTTTGCGGCGGTGGATGTGTTCGAACAGGAACCGCTCTATGACCCGGCCCATCCGCTGCTACAGCTGTCGAATGTGCTATGCACGCCCCACTTGGGCTATGTGGAGCGCGGTGGCTACGAACTCTACCTCGGCACGGCGTTCGACAATGTGCTGCGCTTTGAGGCCGGCGACCGCTCGCAGGTACTGAATCCGGCGGCGCTGGCCGACTAATCCGCCTTGTGGCGGATCTGGTAGCACTGGTGAATGCGCCGGTTGCGGAAGTCTTCCGGCACGCTCTGCGCGGAGATGTCGCGAATCTCTGCCCATTCGTCCAGGCAGGGATCGATCTCGAAGCCGCGCAGATTGTTGGAGAAGAACAGCGTGCCGCCCGGCGCCAGCAGTGCCAGACACTGGCGCACCATCCAGACATGGTCGCGCTGTACGTCGAGCACGCCCTGCATCTTCTTGCTGTTGGAGAAGCTGGGCGGGTCGAGCACGATCAGGTCGTACTGGAAGCCGACCTTCACCGCGTCTTCCAGCCACGCCATCACGTCGGCGCGGATCAGGCGGTGGCGTTCCGGGTCGATGCCGTTCAGCTCGAAATTGCGGGCGGTCCAGGCTTGGTAAGTATTGGACAGGTCCACGGTATCGCTCGATAGCGCCCCGCCCTTGGCCGCGTAGACGCTGAAGCTGCCGGTGTAGGCGAACAGGTTCAGGAAGCGCTTGCCAGCCACCATCTCGCCCACCCGCTTGCGGGTGTTGCGGTGATCCAGGAACAGCCCGGTGTCCAGGTAGGCGCCCAGGTTGACCCAGAAACGGTGCCCGGCCTCGTGGACGATGAAGTCCTCGCCGGTGTCGCCGGTCTTCTCGTATTGCGATTCACCCTTCTGCCGCTGGCGCAGCTTGAACCAGATGTGCGCGGGCGGCACGGACAGGGTCTCCGCGACGGCGACGCGCACCGCTTCCGCCCAGGCGGCATGCTCAGCCTCGGTCTGCTGCCAGCCGGTGTCGAATTCCTGCAGGTGGACGCGCCCTTCGTACCAGTCAACGGTGACCGGGAATTCCGGCAGGTCGCGGTCGTACAGGCGGTAACAGCCGATGTCCTGGCGGCGGGCCCACTTGCCCCAGTGTTTGGCGTTCTTGGCGAGGCGATTGCGGAAGGCTTGGGTATCGATGCTCATAGGGGGTAAGCCCGTGTGGGCCAAGCGTCATGGCCTGTACGAAAATTCACAGAGAACGGAGTATTTTTTCGCCCGAGAAGCAAAGGCGTCCGGACAGATCGCGTGAATAACCAGATAGAACCTGCCACCCAGGCTACTTGCGGCGCAGATTCCGCCTGTTCAATTTTGCACAATCCTCAGTTGATCTGATTCTTAGCCTGGATCAGTTCCAGCACCGGGTCCGGCACGTACTTGTCGAGGATTTCCTCCCAGCCTTCCGGACCGACCAGGCCCTTGACCATGGTGGAGCTGACTTCGGCGATTTCGCGCGGCGGCATCAGGAACACGGTGGTGATGTCGGCCACCAGGTCGGTGTTCACGTAGCGCATATTGCGCTCGAATTCGTAGTCGCTGGCGCTACGGATGCCGCGCAGCATGTAGTGGGCGCCGACCTTGCGGGCGTAGTTCACCAGGAACTCGTTGTCGAAGGCGTCCACCTTCAGGTTGGGCAGGTGCTTGGTGGATTCCTTCAGCAGGTACAGGCGTTCTTCCCGGGTGAAGGTGTATTTCTTGTCGGGATTGATGCCGACGGCGACCACCAGCTCATCGAAGAGTTTGACGCCCTGTTCGATCATCCACAGGTGTCCCTTGGTCAAAGGATCGAAGCTGCCTGCGTAGACTGCCTTGGTCATGTCTGCCCTCCCCGGTGCCGATACAGCATACAACGAAACCTGCGGCGTGCTGACCACAGCGGGTGTCCAGCCGGAAGCACAGCGCATTCGCGGCGCAAGCATACAACGAAAACGCCCGCATACGGCGGGCGTTTTGTGCGTTGCAATATATCGCCAATCAGGCGTTGATGGTCTCCGCATGGTGGCAAGCCACCTGACGGCCCTCGACCTCGCGCAGTTGCGGCACTTCCTGCTGGCAGCGCGTATTCGCATACGGGCAGCGCTTGTGGAAGGTGCAACCCGACGGCGGATTCAGCGGCGACGGCAGCTCGCCGGTGATCTTGATCTTCACCGTCCGGTGGGCCGGGTCGATGGTCGGCGTGGAGGACAGCAGCGCCTTGGTGTAAGGATGCAGCGGACGGCTGAAGATGCGTTCCTTCTGGCCGAACTCCACCGCACTACCCAGGTACATCACCATCACCTCGTTGGCGATGTGCTCCACCACCGACAGGTTGTGCGAGATGAACACATAGCCGACCCGGGTCTCTTCCTGCACGTCCATGAACAGGTTGAGGATCTGCGCCTGGATGGACACGTCCAGCGCCGAGGTCGGCTCGTCCGCCACGATGATCTTCGGGTTGAGCATCAGCGCGCGGGCGATAGCGATCCGCTGCCGCTGACCGCCGGAGAACATATGCGGATAGCGGGCATAGTGCTCCGGCCGCAGGCCCACCTTGGCCAGCGTGGCCTGCACCCGTTCGCGACGCTCGGCGGCGGTCAGGCTGGTGTTGATCACCAGCGGCTCTTCCAGCATGTAGCCGACCGTCTTGCGCGGGTTGAGCGAGGCGTAGGGGTTCTGGAACACCATCTGCACCTGCGAGCGCATTTTCTTGATAGTGCTCTCGGACGCACCGACCACATCAGTACCGACGATAGACAGCGTGCCGCCGGTCGGGCGCTCGATCATGGTCAGCGCACGGGCCAGCGTCGACTTGCCGCAGCCGGACTCGCCGACCACGGCGAGCGTCTTGCCCGGTACCAGGTCAAAGGACACGCCGTTGAGCGCCTTGACCATGGCGTGGCCCTTCATGAAGCCGCGCGACACCTGGTAATACCGGGTCAGGTCGCGGGCGGACAGGATGGCGTTGTCGGGGACAGCTTGGCTCATGCGGTCACTCCCAGTTCGTTACTGCCGCTCGCACTGGTGCGTGACGTTTGCAGCGGGAAATAACAACGGACGGCGGCAATGCTGTTGCCGTCCAGCGCCGGCATCTGCTGGCGGCAACGCGGCTGCACGTACTTGCAGCGCGGGCTGAGCAGACAACCAGCCGGCCGGTCGTACTGGCCGGGCACCACGCCCGGCAGCGTCGGCAGGCGGCGGGCGCCCTGGCTATGTTCCGGAATCGAATCCAGCAGTGCTTCGGTGTACGGATGACGCGGGGCTTCGAACACCTCGGGCACGTGGGCGGTTTCCACCACCTGGCCGGCGTACATCACCGCCACGCGCTGGGCGATCTCGGCCACTACGGCCAGGTCGTGGGTGATGATGATCAGCGCCATGTCGTTCTGCTTCTGCAAACGCAGCAGCAGTTCCAGCACCTGGGCCTGGATGGTCACGTCGAGCGCGGTGGTCGGCTCGTCGGCAATCAGCAGCTTGGGGTTGCAAGCCAGCGCCATCGCGATCATCACGCGCTGGCTCATGCCGCCCGACAACTGGTGCGGATAGGCGGCCAGCCGGGATTCCGGATCAGGGATTTCCACCAGCTTCAGCAGCTCCAGCGCGCGCGCCTTCATCTGGGCGCGGCTGCCCGGCTGGTGCACCTTCAGGGTTTCGATGATCTGGTAGCCGACGGTGTAGCTGGGGTTCAGGCTGGTCATCGGATCCTGGAAGATCATCGCGATGTCCTTGCCGACGATCTTGCGGCGCTGCTTGTCGGACATCTTCAGCAGGTCGTGCCCGTCGAAGCGCAGTGTGTCCGCGTTGACCCGA
>CBIHQA010000412.1:0-4132 GCA_966211475.1 uncultured Neisseriales bacterium | reverse complement strand
GCCAGCGCGACCGAGAAACGAAAGACAGGGGGTCGCGCCTGCAAATCCGCAGATAGCCACCCGATCTCTCAATCGATACCGTAGCAATCCGCCGGGCTGCGTCACCACCAACTCACCCTCATCACCTTCCCGCCAGTCACACAAAGGCCGCAAAGAGCCATCTGCCGACTCCAGTTCCAGATAGACATCCCGGATCAGCGGCACAGGTGCAGGAGCCCCCGTTAACGGCACGGAAATCGGCGCTTCCGTGGCGAGCAGGCCTTTGCCTTGCAGAGGCACTGTCAAAAGCTGCGCTGCCAACGCCCTTGCCGGCCTAGCAGCCTCGGCGTCCGTCCAACATGACACCAATTGAAGATACGGCCATAGCGCCGTCCATCCATCGCGATCAGCACGTCCCACCTTGGCCAGCCGCTCCCGGCTGACCGGCGCAAAACGAAAAGGGATGCCTTCTCGCTGCATGCTGCCGAGAGACAACTCTTGCGCCAACATAGGTAAGCGCTGCCTCAAGTGCTCAAACAGCAACAGCAGGAAGGAAGGATTCCAGACTGAGATCACCTCCAGACGCGGCTCGCTCAGCAGCGCGGCTGCCAGCACATCTTTGAAGGCATCCCCGCTACGCAGCCTCAAGGCAGAGGAAGGCGCAACCAGAAACGGGCGCAGCAGCGCGGCCAGCGGGCCAGACAGATAGGCTGTGTCGTCCTCGGTTCCAACCGCCACGCCACTAGCGGTTTCCTTGCCGATCAGCGGCGGCGACACGCTCATGAACGCCTTCCCGCTACGCAGGGCAAGACCGGCTTGCAGCAGATCGTAGGCCCAGATTCGGAACATGTGGTCGAAGGCGCTTCGCAACGAGGCGGTATAGGCAATGGCCTTTGCCGCCCCGCTGCTACCAGATGTCCGCTCGAAATACAGCACTTTCTCCGGAGAGAACGAGCTACGTCCGGAGGCGAGGTCGGATTCAATCCAGGGGGCCAATCCGGGGTAATCGACTGGCGGCAGGGCGTCGAAAACACGCCGAGTGGAACCGGTCTCCAGGCCGACATGACGGCCGTATGAACTCCGCCGCGCCCGCGACAGGATATCCGCCAACACCGCTTCCTGCGCTTCGGCAGGATGATCCAATGCCGCGCGAAACGCGCCCCATGTCCGCCGGCTGGCCATCCGCAACAGCGGCAGCCCCATCAGGAGCGGCAGGTTCATGATTGCGGTGGCGGACGCCCGCCATGCCACCGATCGGTCAGTGCCGGAAGCAACGCGCCATCCTCCACCACAGCCCCAGGGCCGAAGCGGGATCCTGCGCCGATCAGTGCACGTTCTCCGACACGGATGCGCTTGACCAGTAGCTTTAGCTCGCCGTCGGCCTTGCGAGTCACCAGATGCGCATAGAATCCGACCCGATGGCCGATGACCGCCCCATCGCCGATGACTAGCATCGCCCGATCCGTGATTTCCACCGCGGGTGTCCAGTAGACGCCGCGCCCGATTTTTGCTCCCCAGGCCCGCAGCCAGCAGCTGTACAGCCCCGGCACGACGCGCAACAATGCCTCCATTTGAGGCACCGCATCATAGATGAGCTGGCAGTTGTGCCCGCCCCACCAAGGCACATAATGGTCTGCGCGATCCAGTGTGAACACGCCTTCTTCGACAGGCCACATCCAGTGATGCAGGCGATATGCGCAAACCGGCACGCCGTACAGGTAAAACACCGTCCATGCAGCCTGCAGCCAACCTTGCCCGTGGAGCAACCACGCCAGACTGACCAACAGCCCCAGTAAATAGGCTGCCGGCCACAACGCGAAAAATCGGCCGCGCCACGTCATACGTAGAACTCAACATCAAACTGTTGCTCAGGGAGCGCCCGCCCGTCCTCGCCGCGAGCAATCGCCTCCCGAATGTCGTCCACGCACCGATGAATCCGATCCGGCGTCGAGAACTGGTAGCGGCGGCCGAATTCGGCGACCACCTCCCCTTGTTCGGCCAGGATATCGAGATCCTGATCGATTACCTTTTGCCCCGCCTGCCGCACAAAAGGGGTCGCCAGCTGGGTGAACCAGCCAAATCGATAGGTGAGATCCGTGTATACCAGGGTGGAGCCGGACGACTCCGGTACGCATTGCGACGTGATGATGAATTGATAGCCGTTGGGCAACCGGTAGGTCACGGAAGTGACATTGGGCAGAAAGAAATTGTCTTCGTGTTCAATGGGCTGATTGCGCGGATTGAGGAACCAGCGCCAGAACCCAAGATTGCCGCGCTCGCCTTCGTACCGGACTCGAACCCGCCCGGCTGAACGACGAATGCAGGCCCTGACTGCCTCCCCTCGCTCCGACCGGAATATCCGCGAATGCACAAAAGCGGTATGGGGAATATCGATGTAGTTTTCGATACAGTCCGCGATATCGGCTTTGAAGCGGTTGACGAGCCGGACATGCCCCCAGCCGGGCTCGCCCCAGTGCGGCATGGTAAAAGGAGGCTCATCACCGGACTGCGGTGTCGGCGGCGCAAGCCTTACATAGATGTAGCCATCGCGCTCCTCGGTTTGCCAAAGCTCCAGCATTAGCCTGCGGCCACCAGCAGGCGGCCCGCCTTCAGCGGGAATGCTGCATACCGACCCATCAGTCGCGTACGTCCAGCCATGGTAGCGGCACCGGAGTGTGCCATTGCGAACCATTCCGCTCGATAATCTGGCGCACCGATGCAGGCAGCGATCAGGCATCGCGACCGGTCTCCCCTGCCCATCACGCCAAAGCACCACCTGCTGTTCCAAGATCGTTCGGCGCAAAGGCTGATTACCCAGATCCTCGCTGGCGGCGGCAATGTACCAGTATGGCCAAAAGGGAGACATGACATTTCGGGAAACGGAAGTAGATGCATTGTATCCGGCATGAACGTAATATGAAGTTCTCATTAAGCGGATTCATCCTTTTACGATGCGCTTGCCGGCATCTTCCCTCGTCGAACTCTTCGCCACGTCCCTTCCAGCGGGAAGCGGTGTCGATCTCCGTACCGCGCCAGCTACGTGACTGTTCTCCTGACGCCTGCCATGCTTTGGCTCGTGCTGCTGCCGCCACTGGTATTCCTATTTCTAACGGTGGCGGAATGGTATCGTCCGACCTCATCCCTCCCTTTTGCCCTGGCAGACTACTTGCTCAATGGAAGCGGGCTAGTCATGCAGGGGCTGGTTGTCCCATTGATGTCGCTGTGGCTCGGACGACTACTCGCAGAAGCATTTCCCGGTCTCGACGGCATCATCAAAGGCGCATTGCCAGCCTTCCTGCTCGGTTTCGTTGGGCTGGATTTCTTGTACTACTGGCAGCATCGCTGGCTGCATGCCAGCGGATGGAGTCTGCACCGGGTTCACCATGGCGCTAGACGGCTCGGCGCTTGGGTTTGCTCGCGGAACTCGCTGATCACTCATTGCCTGTTCGTCTACCTGCTGCCTGGCGCGCTGCTCAACGTCGCATGTGAAGCCAAAACCGCCTGCTTCGCTGCCGCCATGCTGACGGCCAGTCTCGATCTGTGGCGGCACTCGGCTGTGCGCTGGCCCGACCTACAGATGAAGTGGATGGTTTGGCTTGACAGTGTGCTTATCACTCCTGCCTCGCATCATCTACATCATGCGTCAGGCAGCACGGTCCGCAACTTCGGCGCCAATCTGGCGATATGGGACCGCTGCTTCAGCACCTTCGAAACGGGACGTTACCCGACGCAGTATGGAGCGCCGGTCTCAGCATCCCTATTGCGCGACTTGCTTGTCCCCTGGCGTCAGCCGCCGCACGCCGGTCAACCACTCAAGGAAACCACTCCGTGCACCATGGATTAGAACAAGCCCTGCCGCATTCACTGCTCGACGATGAGAAGCTGCGCAAGCAAGTGGAACTCAATTTGAAGCGAAATCGTGGGCAGGACGCCACGGAGGCGATTCAGGATGCCGTTGCCCGGTATCGCTATGAAGATTGCCGACACAGTCCCTGGAATCCGGAACAGTACGCGTTGCTCTGGGGTACGGCCTTGTGGGAGCAGGCGTCCCCCAGCCAGCGCGTCCTGCTCAATCAGCTGTATTGGGTTGCCTACTACCCCCAGATCATGTCAGCAGAAATCGCCACGATCTTCCTGAACCAGGTTTCCGCCG
>CBIHQA010000411.1:0-4132 GCA_966211475.1 uncultured Neisseriales bacterium | reverse complement strand
GTACCGCCGTTCGGGAAAAATGCATTTTCCTGTCCGGCCGGCTGCATTCGGCCATCCGTGCTGGCGACCATGAAAGCGTCGTAGAAATCACGCGCCTGTTGAGCGCCCTGTGGCAACGGCTGCCGGAGATGGAAGCCGCATTGCACACTCGTTCGACTCCGCCAGCCAGTTTCTATGTTGCGCTGGCCGGCTTGGCTGGTTCCTTGTCCGCCTTGAATCCCGCAGGGGGCGTGCCGCCGTTCCGGGTGTTCGACTATCAGGACACCCTGGCCTGCTTTGACGAAATCGGCGCCTGGATCAGCGCGGCATTGGCACGGGTGCGTGAAGGCTACCGTATCCTGCCGTTCTCCCGCGATGCCGCCGGGTTCTGGATCGACCTCCCGCCAGTGCCGGTGTCCTCGGACGGCCTGATCATCGGGCTACGGATGCCGGCCGGCAATGGAGAACGCGCCGCCCAGACCTGGCTGTCCAAAGCCATCGTCGCCTCAGACTCCCACCTGCCGGCCCTGGTCCAGCAGCGCATGGGCGGGCTCCCGCGCCGTTCGCTGGAACGGGACGAGCGTGCCGCATTCAGCGTCGGCGAGGATACCGAGCTCTTCAATCTGAATACCAATGCGGAATGGTTCGATGCCACGCAGCGCTTGCGTGTTGCCGTTCCATCCGGCGGCAACCTGGTCGACCCGTGGGAAATCATGCTGTTTGTCCCTGACGAACCTCCGCAAGGAGAGCGGACGCATGACTGAACGGACCAACGGCCTGGGCCGCGGCAGCCCGCTGGCAGCCGCATTCATTGCCACCTTCGACGACTGGCAGAAACTGCGGCAGTCCATCGCCAACAGTACGATGCCTGCAGCCGAGCTGGCCCAATATGTGGCGGAAAACGCAGCCTCACTGGTCAGGTCGCTCGCCCGCAATGCGACCTCTTCCGTCGGGGCAGCCGGTGCCAGCCAGGTGGCGGACGCCCAGTACGCGTTTGTGGCACTGATCGACGAGACATTGCTGTTCTCGGACTGGCCGGGCCGTGCTGCCTGGAGCGACACGCCGCTCGAATCCCGCATGTTCAACTCCCGCCTGGCCGGCGAACGCGTGCCGAACGCCATCGAGCAACTGCTGCGCGAGCACGAACCCGCTACCCGCGATCTGGCCAATGTTTATCTGATGTGCCTGACGCTGGGCTTTCGCGGCCGGCTGCGTGGTGACGGTGGTGCCGCGCAGCACGAGTCGTTGCGCCAGGGACTGTTTTCGTTCGTCTACCAGCGTGATCCGGATCGGAAAAGGGTCAATCTCGCCCTCGAACGCCCCAGCATGACGACGCCTGCCAGACAGCCGATTCGCAGAATGCTGCCGGACGGGCTGAGACTCACGCTCGCCATCACCGGCATGTTCGCGGCGCTGCTGCTGGTTTCCCATCTTCTGTGGCGCGACATCGCGGGCCGGGTCGAGCCATCGCTGTCGCACTTTCTCGCCGTGGACTGAGAAAGGGCGCACAGAATGGGAACACTTGGAATGGTGCTGCTCGCGCTGCTGATCCTGATCTGCATTGTGCTGATCATCTGGTGGCTGCGCAGTCGACTGGGTAGCCACTGGCGCAGCTTCGGCGCCTGCGTGCGGACCATCGACCGGGAAATCGGCATTGGCGACCGCTATCAAACGCCCTGGCATCTGCTGGTCGGCGAAAACCGGGCCGCGACAGAAGCCCTCTGTCAGGCCTGGCGGCTCAATCCGGCGGGCGACACCGCCTGGTTTGGCCGCTGGTGGTACGGCACGGACGGCGCGCTACTGGCAGCCCCCGACTCCGCCTTCTCGCACATGGATGGCGCGCTGGCGCAGCTTTCAAGCTGGCGACGGTTGTTGCGCGCATTGCTGCGCTTCCGCCCGCACCGCCCGCTGGATGCGATCATCTGGGCTGTTCCCGCAGAAACCCTACTGAACGAAGAAGATGCCGTTGCGGCAGGCTTGAGGGCGTACAAGAAATTTGCCGATCTGCAGCAACGCCTCGGCCTGACGGTGCCCATCTATGTTGTCGTGACGGGGGGAGAACAGATCCCCGGCTTCTCCGAACTCGTTACCGTCCTGCCCGATGAATCGCGCGATGCGATGCTCGGCTGGTCGTCCCCCTTCCAGCCTGCTGCCGCCTACCGTCCGGAGTGGGCGGACATGGCAATGGATCATCTCAGCATTTCGCTGCAAGAAGGGATCGCGGAAGTCGGCGCCCTGGGCGAAGGCACCAACGAGGCCATGTTCCTGCTGCCCAGTCGTATCAGCGAGCTGCGGGGTGCCATGCAATCGCTGCTGGACCCGGTATTCCGGGGCAACGCACTCGGCGAGGCGTCTCCGCTGCGCGGCATCTACTTCGTCGGCACCGAGCGCATCCCCGTTGCACTGGATGCATTCGAACTGTCCGAACCGCTCACCCCGCCACCGGCGCAACTTGCATTTGCAGGTCGTCTGCTGCGGCATCGTTTCCTGGCGGAACAGGGGCTGGCGCAACCGATCCCCCGCATTCTGACCATGCGTAATCGCTGGCAGCGCGGCGCCCTGATCGTCGCGGGCGTAATCGGCGCCATCTGGCTGACCGGCATGCTGTGGACCTGGGGCGTCAACCGCCGGGAAGCCCAAACGCTGGCCAACAACTTCGACCGGCTCAGCGCTGCCCGCGCCGAATACACAGCAGCGCCCCCCACCGAGGAGGCCTCCCGCCAGGCGGCCTCGGCGGTTGCCGCAGCACTGCATGTTGTACCGCGCTGGAAGATGTCTTCCGCTTGGTGGCCGTCCTCTCTGCTCTCGTCGGACGACGGCGACGTTGAAACCGCCTTGAGCCTCGCCATTCGGGACCTGCTGTTCAAGCCTTTCAGCAACGGCCTGAAATATCGTATCCAGACTGTGCAATCGGTCGGCAAAGGCAGTTCCGGTGTCACCTCTACCGACCCCCAGTCACCCGAAAGCTGGCCCGACATCGTCGCAGCCGTGCAGCTGGTGACGACCGCAGCGCAATATGAGCAACGGACTCGCGAGTTCAACCAGCTGCTGCAGGAGGGCGGCGGCAACGTCGACGTCGCGGCAGACCTGACGCAGTACCTGTTCTCCCTGGAGCTCGCTCCGCGCCAACTACGCGATCGCATGCGGATCACCCGCGTGATGCAACGGACAGCGGGCACACCGGGATTGCCATTGAACCTCGCCCCCTTCCAGGGGAACGTATCAGACCGCTTCGTCGCCTTGCTGACCCACTGGATCGACGCGCTCTACGCGGACAGCAATCTGGTCGTCAATGCGGAAGCCGTTGAAAAAGGCTTGCAGGGGCTGCAATCCAAGAGCGATATCGACGCACGAACCCTGTCGCAGCTCGCCGACAGGATCGAGCTATTGCGCCGGCTGGTAGCGACCACCAATAGCGCCTGGAGCGGAACCAAGGGGCGCGACCTGGTCCCGAGCTTCAGTAGTTCGATTGAAACTGCCCGCCATATGTCGCTGATCGGTGAGCAACCTGTCGCCAAGGTGCTTGCCCATGCGGATAGCGTGAAACACGCCTTCTCGGACCGCTGGCTGAGTACGCAGGCAGCGCTACCAGGTGTCCTGCAGGCCTCCCCCACCGGAGGGATCGAACTGCAAAGCGATATCGGCAAGCTTTACACCTCGCTCCGGACGCTGCTGAGGCAACCGTTCGTTGCGAGCGCCAGCGCCCTTGTCGAAGGTCAGGGCCGCACGACATTTGAAAAGCTGGATGCGGATTCCGCCACATCCGCGCTCATCATCTTCCAGGCCTATCAAAAATACCGCGAAGGTGATCTCGCAACGGCTCCGGAGCTGTACCGCCCGGCGCTGCTGGCCGCTGCATCGAATAATACGACGCAGGCCATGTTGCATACCCTGACCGAGCACGACGATCCGGACATGCTCGACAAGGCCGGCCCTCAAGGCCTTCATGAAGATTCGGTCCGGCTCGACGCATTGCGCAAGGTCGCACTGAATCTCTCTGCCGCCTTTGGCGAACTGGATCAACCGGAACTGGTGAACGTCACCACGCAGGAGGTGTCGCGGCGTTCGCTGTCCCTGCTGCGCCGTGCCGACGAAGTCCTGCAAGGGCTTGGCCCCTATCAGCCGCGTCAGGGTAGCTTCGTCTGGTGGGATG
>CBIHQA010000410.1:0-4135 GCA_966211475.1 uncultured Neisseriales bacterium | reverse complement strand
GCACGCCTTCCGACGTGCGTCGGCAGCCCAGCAGGATGCCGCCTTGCCGGGTGTAGCGCAGCGCGTTGGACAGGAAATTGCGCAGCACACGGCCCAGCAGCACGGCATCGCTGTGCACCACCACTGGTAGCGCATGGCTGCGCAGGCCCAGGCCGGCGGCGTCCGCCAGCGGGGCGAATTCGGTGGCAAGCTGGTCGATTAGCCCGGCCAGGTCGAAGTGGCTGAATTCGGTTTCCACCGCGCCGGCATCCAGGCGGGAGATTTCCAGCAGGGTGTTGATCAGGTCGTCCACCGCCTCCAGCGAGGCGCCGGTGTTGTCGACCAGCCGGGTGGTGGCGGGCGGCAGCGTCTGCCCCGACAGCGCGGCCAGGAACAGCCGGGCGGAGTTCAGCGGCTGCAGCAGGTCATGGCTGGCGGCGGCGAAGAAGCGCGTCTTGCTGCGCTGTGCTTCCTCGGCGGCGCGGATCGCCTCTTGTAGGCGCAGGTTGGTCTCGCGCAGCTCGCCGGTTCGCTCGGCTACGCGGACTTCCAGTTGTCCCTTGGCCTGTTCCAGCGCCTGTGCGGCCTTACGGCTGTCCGACACATCCTGGATCAGCGCGAAGAAGCCAAGCACCTCGCCCTGGTCGCCGAAGTGCGGGATAAAGGTGGCGCGGGCGAATTCGATGTTGCGGCGCGGGGCGGGGACGGCCAGCTCGAAGCTGGAGGCGTGGCCTTCCAGCGCCTGCCGCACGTAGTGTTCGCGCACGTCGAACATCTCCGGCCCGAGCACATCGCGCATGCTGCGGCCGTTGATCTGGCTGCGCGGAATGCCGAACCAGTCCTCATACCCCTTGTTGGTGAAGCGGTAGATCTGCTGGTTGTCCACATAAGCGATCAGCGCGGGCAGGGCGTCGGTGATCAGCCGCATCTTGGCCTCGCCTTCGCGCAGCGCCTGTTCCGCCTGCTTGCGGTCGCTGATGTCGGCGTAGGTCATCACGAAGCCGCCGTGCGGCATCGGGTTGTGCTGGATCTCCAAAGTACGACCGCTGGGGCTGACGGTTTCTGCCGTGCCGGAGACCGGGCAGCTTAGCGCGAAGAAGGGCGTGTCGATCGCCATGCCGGCCTGCAATAGCGCGCCCGGCAGGTCGTTGAGTTCGGCGAAGCGCTGGTTCCAGGTCATCAGCCGGCCGGCGTCGTCGAACACGGCGATGCCCTGGCGGATGGTGTTCATGGTCAGTTGCAGCAGCTCGGACTGGGCGGCCAGCTCGCGTTCGCGCCGGCGCATTTCCTGCAACTTGATGTCGGTGATGTCGGTGTAGATCGCCACCCGGCCGCCGTCGCCGGTGAGCCGTTCACTCACCCGCTGCCAGGTACCATCCGCCATGGCGATGATCAGGCTGTCGTGCGGCGACTGGTGGTAGGCCATGCGGCGGTCGAACCAGTCGCCGGGCGCATCGGCGGCATCCAGCACCAGTTGTGCGTCGATGGCCGCATGCAGGAAGTCGGTGAAGCGCATGCCCGGTCGGATCAATGCCCGCAGCGCGGGGAACATGCCGGTGAACACGGCATTGAAGCGCACCAGCGTGTCGTCCGGGCTCCACAGCGCAAAGCCGTCGGCGATGGTTTCCACCGCCACGTCCAGCCGGCCCTGGGCCAGTTCGGCGGCCCGCTTGGCCTCGGTCAGCGCGAAGTTGGTGGCCTCCAGGTCGGCCATGGCCTTTTCCAGCGCTTGGGTGCGCTCCAGGATCCGCTGTTCCAGCTCCACCGACAGCTGGAACAGCGTGAAGGAATTGCCATTGTCCGCCAGCCCCTTGTCCACCCGGTTCATCAGCGCCAGGTTGATCTTGCGCAGCTTGGCGTTTTCTTCCTCAAGCTGCTGCAAGCGAAGGGCGGCCGGAATCTGGTCGTTCACGCCGGCACTCCGTAGCCGATGGCGATGCCGGTGAAGGTCTGGTTCACGTGCATGGCGTTGAACTGCTCGCCGTAGGTGTTGAAGCCGACCACATTGTTGTCGGCCAATAGTTGCGACAGGCGCTGGATCACCTGCTGATCGCGCTGCGGCAGCTTGCGCAGCACGCAGTCAAAGCCCAGCACCACCTGCAACTGCCCCAGCCGCTGCTGTAGGCGGCCAAAGGTAGTGGCCAGGTTTTCCACGATGTCGACCTCGCGGGTGCCGGACAGCACCAGGCCTTCGTCGATCGCGCAGAAGAAGTTCAGGCTCAGGTCCGGGTTCACCCGCTGGATGGAGCGCACATAGGGCACGCCGCCTACCTGCAACACCAGCGGGTGTGTGGCAAAGGAATCCTGCGTGAGTTGGTCGGGCGAGATGCCCAACAGACGGGCGTATTCCGCGGCGGCCGGCTCGGCATTGATCTCGGTGACCAGCCGGCGGTCGGCATCAGCCTCGGTCACCACCACCCGTTCGCCTGCCCGGGCGGTGTGTTCGGACTTGAACACCTCGCAAGGGTGGTGAGTCGACACCAGCACCAGGGCGGCCGCGCCACCGATGAAGCGCCCGTTGGCCAGGATGGCGGTGCGCTCAAACCGCATATTGTCCCCGGCCGACCCGCCCACCAGCGGAATGGTGCCCAGCGCCCGCGACAGCCGGCTGGCGACGCGCTCTTCCTGCGCCGACAGGCCGTCGATCAGCAGCACCGCGAAGGTTTGCCGCTCCGCGCCCGCCGCCTGTACGGATAGTTTGTGCCGGGCGGCCATGGTGACGCCCATCGCGTCCGACAGGTCGAAGCTGTCCAGGTCTTCGATCACCTGCACCGTGGCATGGAAATCCGGCGCACCGAAGCTGACGCCGGAGATCGAATGGCTGCCATAGCCGAGGGCGCCGATCTCGCCGGCGGTGGTACAGCCGACCACTGGCGTGTCGCCGAAGCGGGCGGTCAGCACGGGGGCCAGGGCATCCAGGTCGTAGTCGGGCGAGACGAACAGCAGCACCAGGGCGCAATCCGGCTGATCGAGCTGGTCGAACAGGGCCTGGGCTGCCGCCGCGGCATCGGCATTGGCCACTTGGGCACGCCGCACGCGGGACGGATTCATGACGTGTCTCCTGTCCGCCGTCGTGCCGGGCGCGTGGATCGCAGCCTCGTGCGGCGGTTGTATTTTGTGTGCTGCGGAAAAGGCGATCCGGGCAGCGCCCGGTTGTATTCATGTTAACCCCACGGGCGAAAGGCGCAGGTATCCGATCAGCACGTCGGATGGGGGAAGCGCAGCCAGCCCCATGCCGCGCGCCGCCTGAACGGGGGGCGCGGCATGGGGGATGGACTGCGTCTAGCTTGCATCCTAGCAAGCGGGTGGTGGAGCGGATATTGCGCTGGCGCATGGTTTTGTCGCTCAGGCCCGCTGACGGGGGCGGTAGCCGGCCACGGCCAGTGCGACTGCCACCCCCGTCGCCGCCAGCGTGTGCCACAACGCCGCCTGGTTGAACTGCCCGTACAGCGCAAAGCGGATCAGCTCCACTGCATCGGTAAACGGGTTCAGCGCACACACCCGGGCCAGCCAGTCGCTGGATTCCTGCATCTTCCACACCGGATACAGCGCCGAGGACAGGAAGAACACCGGGAACACCACGAAGTTCATCACCCCGGCGAAGTTCTCGATCTGCTTTACCCACGACGAAATCACCATCCCCGCCGCGCCCAGCAGCAGGCCGGTCAGCATCAATGCCGGCAGCACGTAGGCGAAGCCCGACCACGGCACGTCCACCCCCAGCAGCCGCGCCATCAGCAGGAAGGCGTAGACCTGCAGCAGCGACACGCCCATGCCGGCACACAAGCGGCTGAACAGCAGCCAGGCCAACGGATGCGGGCTGGTCAGCAACACCCGCATGCTGCCCACCTCGCGGTCGTACACCAGCGACAGCGAGTTCTGCATGCCGTTGAATAGCTGCACCATGCCGATCAGCCCCGGCGTCAGGTAGACGTCGTAAGTGATGTAGGTGTCGTACGGCGGCATGATCGCGATGCCCAGCGCCGCGCGGAAGCCCGCCGCGAACACCACCAGCCAGATCAGCGGGCGCACCAGTGCGCCAAAGAAGCGGGAGCGCTGGTGGAGGAAGCGCAGGATTTCGCGGTGGAGGATGGCGTGGAAGGCAGTGAGGGCGTGGGTCATGGTGGCGTCCGGTGGTGTTGTAGGAGCGGGCCAT
>CBIHQA010000409.1:0-4143 GCA_966211475.1 uncultured Neisseriales bacterium | reverse complement strand
AACTTGATGAAAGCACCCCGGTCGGCGTTGAAATCACTGACCGACACGCCCGCTCCGGACAACAGGTCGGCCACGTTCAGCACGTCATGCTGGTCCAGCCGGAAGTCGGTGATGACATCGCCGCCGTTGTGGGCCGCCAGGTCGGTGTAGGACAGGCGGAACACATCCGCGCCGTCCCCACCGGTGAGCACGTCGTTGCCCGTGCCACCTTGCAGGATGTCGTCGCCGGCGCCGCCGACCAGGATGTCGTTGTGGCTGGTGCCCATGATCGCGTCGTTCCCGTCCGTACCGGTGACGGACACGCTGCCGTCTTCGGTGCCGGCCAGCAGTTGCACGGCAAGCGTCTGGCTGGCGGTGGTGTCGCCGTCGCTGTCGCTCGCCTGCACGTTGAACTGCAGGGTTTCCTCGCCCGGCAGGATCAACTGGGTGTAGCTGAAGGCGTTGATCTTGGCCATACCATCGGTAGTAGAGAAGGTGATGGAATGGAAGTCCAGCGCCGGGTCGATGGAGAAGGTACCGTCCGCATTGGTGGACAGGGTGCCGGTTTCGCCGGTGTCGGTGACCCAGTTCATCTCGAAGGTGGCGGAGCCGATGTGGTTCACATAGAAGGACACCTTGTCGACCGCATTGCCGGTGAACAAGATGCTGAACGCCTCGCCTTCGTTCACGTTGTTGCTGCCGACGCCAAAGCCTTGGTTCGACTGGTTCAGCTGTTCATGGTGGTCGAGACCACCGCTCTGATCGGAATCCACCGCGTGGAAGGTGGCCGCGCCCAGCGTGAACGACTCCACCGACTTACCGGCCTCCACCTGGGTGAGGTCGAAGGATTCGGTGTTGGTGGGTCGCGGATCTACCAGGTCGAAGCTGTAGGTACCGTCCGGGCTCACCGTCAGCACGAAGAAGGTGCCACTGTCGGCCGATGCCGTCAGCGTGGTCGATCCGTCCCCGTTATGGATAGCCGCGCTGTAGGTCACGCCAGCCAGCGCGGTCAGCGGCGACAGGTCGATGCTGCCCTCCCCGTCCGCGCCGAAGCTGATGTCGTGCGACCCGACCAGCGTGCCGGCCTCATTGGCGACGATGGCATGGTCGATGGTGGTGAAGGTCGGCACGTCGTCGATGATCGCCACCGACAAATCCGCGCTGGCCGTCGTGCCGCCCACTCCGGTCACGCTGACATGCAGCGATTCGGTCAGCGTGGTGCCGTCGCCACTGGCACTGTGGTCCTGCGCATCATTCAGGGTGTAGCTGAACGACACGGTGCCACCATGCAAGTCGCCCGCGTAGCCGGTCAGCGTCAGCGTGCTGCCATTGTCGGTGGTGAAGGACAGCGGCGTGGTGCCTAGCGCCATCAAGTCGGCGAGCGCCACCACGTGGCCGGCGACGGTGATGCTGCTGATGCCGTCTGTGGCGGAGACGCCGAAGCTGCCGGTGGCGGTTTCGCTGGTGTCGCCGGCCGAGGTCAGGCCGTGTTCGAGCACGGTTGCATCCGGGCCTTCGCCGGAGACAGTCACATGGGCGCTGTCATCCGCGCCGTCGATGTTCAGGGTGAGCATCGCGGTGGCGGTGTCGCCGTCCGCATCCTGCATGGTGTAGGCCAGCTGGAAGCTCAGGTGGCTGTCCGACGTCAGCGCCTGCACGGCAGCGGCCGTGTTGTCGAGCGTGAAGCTCCATGTGCCGTCGGCGTTCAGCGTCAGCGTGCCGTAGGCGGCCAGTGCGGAGAGGGTTTCCGCGTTGCTGCCATCCCAACCGACGAAGCTGGCGGGGGAGTCGGCGCCGGAGCTGTCATTGGCCATCACGTCGCCGCTGACGGCGCCGCCATCTTCGGTCGCCGTGGCGCTGTCATTCGTCGCCTGCGGCAGGTCGTCGACGATGCGGATCTGCAGGTCGGCCGAATCCTGGCTGCCATCGCGGTCGGTGACCAGCACGTTGATCGAGTCGAAGCCCGAATTGGCGCCCTCGCCGGCGAGGTGCATCGGGTCATGCAGGGTGTAGCTGTAGCTCACCGTGCCGCCGGCATCGGTGCCGCTGTAGCCGGTCAACGTGAGATCACCCTGGGCGGTGTGGATGGTGACCGGGTGCGTGCCGAGGTCCATCAGCTGGCTGAGGCTCAGGGTATCGCTGCCCACCTTTACCGTGGCGATGCCGTCCGGCGCGTCGATGCTGAAGCTGCCAGTGCGGGTGAGAGAGGCGGCATCGGCATCGCTGCCGCCGGGCAGATTGGCCTCGTTGACGGTCTGGTCGCCGCCCTCGGCACCGATGCCGCGCAGGGTGACGCCGTCGTCCGAGCCGGTGATGGTGACGGTCAGCGTGGCGGAGCTGGTGCCGCCCTGGCCATCGCTGATCTGATAGACCAGCGAATCCTGGGTGGTTTCGCCGCCCGCCAGGTGCTGGACCGCCGGCAGCTGGTTGTTGAGCGTGTAGGTGTAGGTGCCGTCGGCATTCAGCACCAGCGTGCCGAACTGCAGCTCGTAAGTACCGGGGTTGGTGACGGTGATCGGGTCGCCATCCGGGTCCGAATCGTTGTCCATCACATTGCCGGACACGGTGGGCGATTCATCGTCCTCGTGCACCGAGGCGTTGTCGTTCAGCGCGACCGGCGGGGCGTTGCCAGGTGCGGGCGTTTCCGGGGCGGTAAAGAAGGACACCGGGCCACCGACCGGATCGATGGTGAAGGAGTTGGTCTGGGTGGTGGAATTGCCCAGTTCGATGTCCACCCGGCTCTGCGGATACGGCACGTCGACAAAGGTCGAGCCGCCGTCCTCGCCGCCGCCCGCCCCTGCCGCGGTGGCTTCGGCGATGGCCGTCGGGTCGGCGCCTTGCGCAATCAGTTGCTGGATCTTCTCGACGTCATCCGGTTGCTGCGCGACCTGGGCCTGCTGCGCCAGGTCGTCGGTCATGGCGAACTCGGTGTCCCGCCCGAGGTTGAGCGGCATCCCGTTGGTGAGCTCCACGACGATCTTGCCGTCGCTCCAGGTCTGGATCACGTCGCCGGGGAAGATCAGGTCTCCCACCTGCAGCGTCTGCACCGTGCCGTCGGCACATACCACGGTCACCGTACCGGAGAGGTCTTTCACGACCCCCATCGATGCCACGGATTGACCGTTTCCAAGCGTCGCTGTCTGGCGGGCCATGTTGCGCTCCTCGTCTGGAGTCCTGCTGCAGGCGCCTACCTAAGCGGCAGGCGGCATCGTATACGGGGCCAGTATAGGTATCCGCCACACAAAGCGAATCGGACAGAAGTCGCACTACCGCATGACTATGCAGTCGCGGTACGGGCAGCCGGAAACTCTGTAAATACAAGGGCTTTTACATCCGACTGCCCCCATGTCATGCCCGGAAAAGCGAAACGGCGAAACGACAGGGACAAAAAAGGTCCGCCCGACTTCAAATCGGGCGGACCCATTGCGTCATGGCAGACAAGCGGCGCCACCGCGGGGAAACCCGTGGTGGCCGAGCATCAACTCGGACAGGGCTGGATGCGCGGCGACTTGGTGTTGGCGGGCTCGCTCCCCACCGTCACCTGCGGCGGCGCGTCCGGGCCGGGGATGCGGGCGGTCTGGCCGGCATTCACCGTCACGGTGCCACTGCCATTGGTGAGGTCGATGGCGCCCTCCTCCACCCAGACCTGCACGTCGTTGCCGATCTGGATGCTGTATTCGGTACCACGGATGCCGATGGTCGCCGCACTGGTGGTCATCTTGTAGGCTTCGGGGCGGGATTTGCCGATCAGGCCGGAGATGGTCCGCAAGCTGCCGGACAGCAGGCTGAAAAAGCCCTTTTCCTGCCCATCCGGACGCCCGTTATAGCGGTACTGGTCGATGTGGAAGCGAGATCCCGGCCCCAGCACCATGTGCGCACCATCGGCAAAGTGCAGTTGCACGCGGCCGCTGCCGGTATCGATCAGGTCGTCGGTGTTGACCTCGCTGCCCTTCGCCAGCGGCCGTGCTGCGCCGCTGCCATTGGTGGCCGTCACCGTGCCCGCCACGATCTCGACATGCGCTGCAGCGGCGGCATGGGCCTGCTGCGCAAACAAGACAAGGGACAGGCACAGGGCGAGCAACCCTGCGGGCAAGCAGGAGATCGGACGGCGGATTGGGTTCACGGCACCCCCTGGCATCTGGTTGGCGGTCCGGACCCGCTGCC
>CBIHQA010000408.1:0-4161 GCA_966211475.1 uncultured Neisseriales bacterium | reverse complement strand
ACAGCTAAACGCTGCTCTTGCTACTCGCAGGAAGGTACTAAGATGCCCACTGTCGATGAATCGGTATGTCGTGACATGGCGGCGAACGGATATTTTGACGATACGGTTGAGGACGGTGATCGCGGCGCAATGAGCCGGGGTGGAGCGGAGCGAAGCCCGCCCACCACGGCACAGGGCGCCGCCTCTCAGTCAGTTTCGAGCATCACCGATCTCACCGGAGCCGCGGCTAAGTGGCCGATTGGCCATGTTACGAAAGGGTCAGGTCAATGAAGCAGCTTGAAGACAGGCAGACAGCCGACCTTTTTCGTGACAGTCACGAAAAGCCAAAGCCAGGTCGACCACCGATTCATGGCCGGGCGATGACGGCGGCGGAGAGGAAGCGACGACAAAGGGAAAAGCACAACATCTTGTGCACCAGGTGCGATGCCGGCACACAAGATGTAGGGATGCAGGATCTGTTCGCCACCACCGAAAACCCCTGACGAGATCTCGTCGGGGGTTTTTCATTGGACCACGCAAAATGCCTTCGTGGATCTGCGAGGCCGTTTTTTGAGGCCCGCGCCACGCCTTGCTTAGCGCGTGGCCGCCCACCGGGCGCCCGGTGGGCCACCCTCCCGAGGTCGGGAGGGGTGGGGAGGGTTGGGCGATGTCACCAGTTCGCCACCGCGACCCGTGAGGGCGCGGCGGTTCGGCTAGTCCACGCGCAGTCGCGTGTACGTTACTGCTGGTGGATGGATGTATTCCAGTGCGCCTCGAATTCCTTCATTTGCCGCATATGGCTGTTAGCGCACTCGGTCATGTAGCTGTCGTTAGGTGGGTTATTGCACAAAGACCCGTAGGGCTTGTAGTACTTACCCCATGCTGCGTCGTGGGCTTTTTGAAGCTGAGCCGCCTGCTCCTGATACGCGATTTGTCTTGCCCAATCTGCTTTCTGTTGCTCGGCTTCTATCAGCCTTCTCTTTTCTTGCATCTCAGCTTCAGTTTGTCGCTGTACTGTCGCTTCTTGCATGATCGCTAGGGCTTGTTGAGCCGCGATTTCAATGTCGCGCTTTGCCTGATACTTCTCCCACTCCTGGTACCCGATCCACCCGCCAATCAGAATCACCGCGGCAGCAATGATTGCTGTTGCGATGGACATAGGTTCGTTGTGGCTTGAGTGGCGGACTTGCCTGAAGTTATTCCAATCGAAGTCGTTCATAGCTGTCACAGGCTGATTAGGTAACTCGCCGGACTCTACCGCTAGAACATATGCATGTCACGAAATGCCTAGAACAGGTGTGGCTGAGCTGTTTCGTCAGCCCGCGCGATCGCCCGCTTGATGCTGGATATGTGGACGCCGTATTGACGTCCAAGAGCCGCCTTGGTGTGGTTTCCCGATCGCCAGAGCTGCACTGCCTCAACTTCTTCTTCCGGTGTCAGGCCACGGGGGCGCCCTGCCTTCACGCCACGCTGCATGGCAGCTTTCATGCCTACCCGGGTTCGCTCGCGGATCATTTCTCGCTCGAATTCGGCAAATGCTCCGAGGATCTGTAGGACCATGCGCCCCGCGGGGGTGCCGGTGTCGATCACTTCGGTGAGACTGCGGAAATTGGCTCCCGCCAACTGGATGGTGTCGATGATTTCCAGCAGGTCGCGGAGCGAGCGGGCGATGCGGTCGATCTTGTAGACGATGAGGGTATCGCCTGGACGGATGGTGCGTAGGATGGAGTTTAGGACGGGTCGGCGAAGGGAGCCGCCGGACCGCTTTTCGGTGTGGATCAGGTCGCACCCTGCGGCGTTGAGTGCGTCTGTTTGTGCGTGGGTTTCTTGTTCTTGGGTTGAGACTCGGGCGTAGCCGATAAGCATGGTCAATCGATGAGAATGGTGTGGTCTACCATCCTAGACGCCGCTGCTTTTTTTACCCAGCCGACGAACGGTTCGGAAAGGACCCTTTCCGCCAACCTTCTTTTAGCCCAATTCTCCGGGCTCAAGTCTGACGTCGGAATTTCCCATTCAGGACTGCGGTAAATTCCGACGGCAGCTTGTTTATTCCTCACATTCAGTTTCTCACGCAAGTCAAATTTTTGCGGCAAAGGTATTTCCTTGGCCCGCATCGCTTCTTTTTCGGTTTCGCAATACGCGCTTGTTGATGCCTTTGCCGCGCTAGGCACACGCCTCGACGTCGGCCAGTACGCGGGCGACTGCGTCACAAGCACGCTCCTGGCGGATGCGGCGGAACATCGCGTCTGCTTCCGGGTAGGTCTTGCGCAGGTAGCCTAGCCATTGCTTCAGCCGGCCCGGCGCAGACGAGGCCTCGAACTTGTCCTGTGCCCGCACGAAGAACACTTCCAGCAATGCCTGCAACTGCGGCCAGTTCCACTCGGGCGGGTCGCCGCCCTCTACCGCTTGGCGGATGCGCCAGGCCAGGTCGGGACGGGCCACCAGACCTCTGCCCAGCATGATGTCACGCAGGCCGCTGACTTCGCGGCAGCGGAGATAGTCTTCCACCGTCCAGATTTCGCCATTGGCGATGACCGGAATGCGCACATGATCCGCGATGCGGGCAATCCACTCCCAATGCGCCGGCGGGCGATAGCCATCCAGCTTGGTGCGGGCGTGCACGACCAGCTCCGACGCGCCGCCATCCTGCAGGGCGGCGGCGGCATCCAGTGCCGGTGAGGTATCGGTGACACCTAGTCGCATCTTGGCGGTCACCGGGATGGCAGCAGGGACGGCGCGGCGTACCGCTTCGACGATGCGGAACAGCAGTTCCGGCTCTTCCAGCAGGACGGCGCCGCCACGATGGCGGTTGACGGTCTTTGCCGGGCAACCAAAGTTCAGGTCGACGACGGGGGCGCCAAGCTCGGCGGCACGGGCGGCATTGTCGGCGAGGCAGATCGGGTCGCTGCCGAGCAACTGAACCCGGACGATCGTGCCGGCCGGGGTGCGGGCGCCGTTCAGCAGTTCGGGGCTGATCCGGGTGAAGGTGCGCACCGGCAGCAGGGAGCCAGTCACGCGGATGAATTCGGTGACGCACCAGTCCATGCCGCCGACGCGCGTCAGCGCATCGCGCATCACGCTGTCGGCGAGGCCTTCCATCGGGGCCAGGGCAATCCGTAGCGACATGTGCGCTCAGCCCTTCCGCTGCCAGGGCGGCAATTTACCCAGACCTACCCAGTGCGCCTCCAGTCGCGCCCAGACGGCTTCCTTCTCGACCGGATTCATGGCCACCCAGTTGGCAACCTCCAGGAAGGTGCGGCCGCATCCTGCGCATACCTCGTCGCCCAGCGCGGTGCTACAGAGGGCGATACAGGGGGAATCGGGACGGTTGTCTGACATGGGTGGTAGCGCGACAGGGGGCCGCCATTGTATCGCACCCGCAGGAGAATCGACGGATGGTCTGTCGGATGAAGGAATCCGGCACGGGGTTTGCGCCTCGAACCCCAGGGTAGTCAAGCAATCCGGGAAGCCATTATCCGGCAAACCCCGCATGGGTGTGAATCGTCCGCCCTTGCGGAGCTTGGCAATACCCTTGGCCGGCCGCCTGCACCCGGTCATTTCTACATCCTTCCTGCAAGGAGATCATCATGCGCGCATCCCTGCTCTCCCTGGCGCTGGTGGCGGCAAGCTCGTCCTACGCCTTCAATTGCACAGACCTTGCCTTGTTCGGTGCTAATGTCGCGGCGCGGCGGGATGACGGCGCCACGCGTGAAAACATCGTGGGGGCGACGGAAACGCTGTTTGGCGACAGCTCCATGCTGGCCGAGGTGGCGCGCGATGCTTTTGACAGCCGGCCGTTGCCGCCGCTGCAAAATGCACAGGCCTGGTTCGTGGCGTGCCAGATGCGTGCAGATTCGCCGACCGACCCGGATGGCGACGGACAGACACCGTCGGTCGATACTCCGTCGATCTGAGGCAGCCTCGATCTAAGGCAGCGTTCCGCTTGCTGCAGCGGCAGTTTGCACGTTGCCGGTTCACCCGCCCCGACGAAGGGGCAGATATCCGGCAACCGGGTACGACGCTATATTGGGTGCTCGCGGCAACTCCTGGATCTTGCCCATGACACAGAACACACGACGCGCAATCCGTATCGGCATTGGCGGCTGGGTGTATGAACCCTGGCGCGACAATTTCTATCCGGCTTCGCTTCCACGCAAGCAGGAGCTGCAATACGCCAGCCAG